>JALVEZ010000035.1 GCA_027030405.1 Hydrogenothermaceae bacterium
TTCTATAATCCCTTTTAGACCTTTGTATCAGGATGTAATATCTAATGCAATAGCAGCAGCAACTAAAGATCCTCGATTTGTTCCAGTCTCTTTACAGGAATTACCTGATCTTAAAGTAAAAGTCTCAGTTTTATCTTTCCCAGAACCGCTTCCATATAGCTCTCCTGAGGATTTATTAAACAAAATTGAACCTTTTAAAGATGGACTGATTTTAAAATATGGAAATAATCAAGGAACTTTCCTTCCTGATGTATGGGAAGAGATTCCTGATAAAATGCAATTTATGTCTCATTTATGCTTAAAGGCAGGTTTGCCTCAGGACTGCTGGTATAAATATCCTGTAGAAATCTATAGATATAGAACAAGAGTTTTCTCAGATTAACCCTCCAAAAACAGGACAATATTTGTCCTGTTTTTATCAAATTTTCACTAAAATTTCTTTCTTTTGAAATATCTTGTAAAAAACTATAATATTAAATTAAATTCGATTAAAGGAGGCTAAATGCAAGTAAAAGAAGAATTAACTCCAAAACAGATAGTAGAAGAACTTGACAAGTATATAGTAGGACAAAAAGATGCAAAAAAAGCTGTAGCCATTGCATTGAGAAATAGATGGAGAAGACAAAAACTCCCTGACGATCTTAGAGATGAAGTTATCCCTAAAAATATCCTGATGATAGGGCCAACAGGTGTTGGTAAAACAGAAATTGCAAGAAGATTAGCTTCACTTGTCAAAGCACCATTTTTAAAAGTAGAAGCCACAAAATTTACTGAAGTTGGATATGTAGGTAGAGATGTGGAATCCATAGTAAGAGAACTTGCAGAAGCATCTTTTAAAATGGTAAAAGCAGAAAAGATGGAAGAAGTTAAAGAAAAGGCAAAAAAAATAGCAGAAGAAAGAATACTTGACTATCTTGTTCCAAGAAAAGTGAGAAAGTACGGTTCCCTTGGAGAATTTGAAGAAACAGAAGAATCACCTGCACGGGAAAAGTTTAGAGAAATGCTTAGAAACGGCGAATTAGATGACAAACAAATAGAAATAGAAGTTGAAGAAAAACCATCTGTAGTTGGTGGTGTAATCGCACCTGGTATGGAAGATATAGAAAATCAGTTAAAAGATCTATTCTCAAATCTAGCTCCATCTAAAAAGAAAAGAAGAAAAATGACAGTGAAAGAAGCACTAAAATATATAGAAAATGAAGAAGCAGAAAAGTTAATTGATATGGACGAAGTTGCTATGGAAGCAGTAAACAAAGCAGAGAATCATGGAATTGTTTTTATTGATGAGATTGATAAAGTTGCAGGGCATTCGTCTTCATCAGGCCCAGATGTTTCAAGGGAAGGAGTCCAAAGGGATTTACTTCCGATTGTAGAAGGGACTACGGTTTCTACAAAATATGGGCCTGTTAAAACAGACCACGTCCTTTTCATCGCAGCAGGAGCTTTTCACGTTTCAAAACCTTCTGATCTTATCCCAGAACTGCAAGGTAGATTTCCTATCAGAGTTGAGCTTCAGGCTTTAACGGTTGATGATTTTATAAAGATATTAACGCAGCCCAAAAACGCATTAATCAAACAGTATAAAGCACTTATGGAAACAGAAGGCGTAGAAATAGAATTTACAGAAGATGCTATACAAGAAATTGCAAAAATAGCTGAAGAAGTTAATGAAAAAACAGAAAATATAGGTGCAAGAAGACTTCACACAATTTTAGAAAGAATCATGGAAGATTACTCTTTTGAAGCTCCAGATTTAAAAGGTCAGCATATTATCATTGACGCAAAAGTTGTAAGAGCTAAATTAGAAAATGTGATACAAAGCGAAGATTTAACAAGATATATCCTATAAGGAGGGCTTTAGATATGCCGAAAGAAAAAACTGAGAACATTGAAGAACTAAAAAAAGAGATAGAAGAATTGAAAAAACAGATTCAAATGCTCCAACAACAGACAAAAGCAGAATGTGAAGAGAAGATGGTAAATAAGGAAAAAGTTGTTGAAATTTTAGATGAAACAGAAAATGTAATAAAAAAGACATTTTCTCTTATTGAAGGTGCTATAATAGGTGCTATTGAAGGTGCTAAGAAAAATATAAAATAAAGAGGTAATATAAATGGAAGAAAAACTTTCAGACACACCTATTCCTTTTTCTGAACTTTTAAAAGAAATAGATGTAAAACCAAAAGTAAGTGCATATGTTTTAATTGAAGCGGATCCTGCACTTATTCCTACCATAATAGAAGAACTATCAAGGATTGAAAATGTAAGATCTGCAGATGTTGTAACTGGAGTTTATGACATTATTACTTTTATAGAAGCGGAAGATCCGAATGAAATAGGTAGGGTAGTAATAAGACAGATAAATCCTATTAAAGGTGTTAATAAAGCAACAACCTGTATGGTAGTAAAAATATAAAATTAAAAGGGATGTTCTCATCCCTTTTTTAAACTTTTAGATTATTCAATTTATTCAAAATTTTTGTTAAAATTTCCTAAAAACAGGAAATTAATTGAAATATCCATTTCTCTTTTTATTTATTTTTTTAGTTTCAGGAATTTTGTTTTCTGATGCATTTTCTATCTCTACTCCTATCTATATTCCACTGGTTTTGTTTTTAACAGCCTTACTGTTTAATAATTACCTGAGAATAGTTTTGTTTGGTCTTTCCGTTTTTGTTTTAGGTGTTTTTATCAATCAAAAAGAAAGTTTAACAGATCAGATCAAAAATCCTGTATTTATCCAATGCAAAGTAATAACATTTCCCAAAATCTACAACTCTTATGAAAAGTTTAAATGCAAAGTTGAAAACTCAGATAATAAAAATTTGATCAAAAAAACTGTGCTTGTGTATAACTATGAAAAAAATGATGAAATTCAATTTTTCTCGGATATCTATTTCATAGGGAATGTTAAAGGTTCCGTTATTGTCCCAACGGAACATTTTTTAAAGGTGGATAACTCTTTCAATGTTTTTCATCCAATTTTTAAACTAAAATCTTTCCTGATGTCTTCTTATAAGGAAAATAGTTTATCACTAGAAGCATTTTCATTAGGTTCTGCTCTTATTTTTGGAGAAAAAGGTTATATTTCAACTTCACTAAGAGAAAAATTTTCAAGAACAGGACTCAGCCATTTACTTGCAATATCTGGACTTCATGTGGGAATACTGGTTAGTTCAATATTTTTGTTTCTGTTCTTTTTAAAAGACAGAATTAAACACTTTATCGTGCTGATACTATTACCCTTTTATACGATTTTTACGGGACTTCAGATTCCAGTTCTTCGAGCATCTCTAATGGGGGAGCTGTATTTTTTCAGTAAAATAAAATATCTGAAAGTAAATTCTTTAAATATATTATTTTTTGTTGCTTTTATTGTTCTTTTATTTTCGCCAGAATCGATAAAACATATAAGTTTTTTACTATCATTTACGGCTACTCTTGGAATTCTTCTGGGACTTGATTTTATTAATGTTTCAATTCATTTTAAAAACGAGTATCTGTCTAAAGTAATATCTATAGTTATCCAGATCATTTTATTATCCTTTGTTGCAACTCTTTTCACAGTTCCAATAATTCTTTATTTCTTTGGAAGTTTTTCTCCTATCACAATTCTTGCTACACCAATAGGCATACTACTACTTTATCCTTATATTTTTCTATCTGTACTCAATCTTCTAACATTGATGCATATTCCTGTTTTAGTAAAAGGAATGGATCTTTTAGGACTGATTTTTATAAATTTCGTAGAGTTTGTTAACAGTTTTGGACTTTATTTTAAAGGATTTAACCCTTCTATTATTTCTATTTTTATATTTATTCTGATGGTTTCATCTTTATTACTTCTGAAAATAAATTTTTTCAAAAAATTAACTTTATTGATTTTAAGTCTGCTAATTTTCCTTTTGATATCCAAAACAGATTCAGATAAATACAAGATTTATGCCTTCAGATCTAAAACTTATCCTTCTGTATTAATTATCACACCAGAAAGAGAAAGTTTTTTGTTTTCAGACTATCCTTCGTACAAATTTAAGTCTGTTTTAAACAAAGAAAATCCAACTTTTAATACCTTACTTACTTCAAATCCAAAGGCTTACATATTTTCATCTCAACTAAATATAGAATTTGACAGAATCTATAAATTTAAAAATTTCTTTAAAAATGATATCTTTTTGCTTAAAAGAAAAAATGATCAGATATTGATCTTCATTAAAAATCATAAAATAAAAATAAAAAACGAAAACAGATATATAGAATTTGATGGATAAAACATAATTACAGCATTATATTTAACAAATAAACACATTAAAGGAAATAGAATGAGCGAAAAGCTACCTTTATCTGTTTCGATTATAACTTTTAATGAAGAAGAAAATCTGCCACGGGCTTTAGAAAGCATAAAAGATATAGCTTCTGAAATAATAGTAGTTGATTCCCATTCAACTGACAGAACCAGAGAGATAGCAAAAGAATATGGAGCAAAAGTTTTTGAAGAAGACTGGAAAGGTCATATGGCACAAAAAAACTCAGCTTTACAAAAGTGTACACAACCGTGGATACTTTCTTTAGATGCAGACGAAGAGGTTTCACCTGAACTAAAAGAAGAAATTATAAAGCGTATCAAAAACCCAGATGCAGATGGATATTATGTGAACAGAAAAACTTACCATTTAGGGAAATTTTTAAATCATGTATGGCAACCTGATTGGAAACTTAGACTTGTAAAAAGAAGTGCAAATCCACACTGGGGAGGATATGATCCCCACGACAAACTTATAATAGATGGAAAAACAAAGAAAATAAAACGGGGATATCTTTATCATTATTCTTATAAAGATCTTTACGACCAGTTCTCAAGGCTTGTTAAATACGCAAAAGTCGGTGCAGAGTCTTACCACAGATTTGGTAAAAATTTCAGCCTGTGGCATTTAGTGGTAAATCCAACGTATGCGTTTGTAAAAGAATTTTTTATAAAAAGAGGTTTTTTAGACGGTTTGGTTGGCTTTGAGGTATCTGTAACCCATGCGTTCTATGTTTTTATGAAGTATATGTTCTTATGGGAAATAGAGAAAAATGAAAAGAAAAAAGCTGAGGTATCAAATAGAGATACCTCAGCAAAATGAGTAAAAGTAGGTTTTACAGCAGCGGAATAATTTATTTCTAATCAAAAAATATGCCAATATTTTTTGATTGATTTTAAATCACTTTACCAAAACAGATCTATTCAACTGTTCCGAATTGGACATAATTTTGTTCTTTTTGGAACTATAAAACAGTGTTTGATTTTATTGCAAATATGAAGATATTAGCTTATACTATATTAAATTTTTCATAGGAGGTAAACCGATGAAGTTAAAAGTAATGGTTGATGAGGATCTCTGCACAGCTTGTGCATTATGCTACGATGATGTTCCAGAAGTTTATGAAGATAAAGGTGACGGTATTGCTAAAGTTAAAGATGAGTTAGGCGGTGACGGAGCAATTTTAGACTGTGAAGAATTAGGTCAGGACTTATGTGAAAGAGTTCTCGAAGTTACTGAAGAATGTCCATCTGGTTCATTAATTACTGAAGTTATAGAAGAATAATCTTTACTAAAATTTGAGGAGGTAAATCCATGAAATTAAAAGTAATGGTTGATGAAGATCTCTGTACAGCTTGTGCATTATGCTACGATGATGTTCCAGAAGTTTACGTAGATAAAGGTGACGGTATTGCTGAAGTCAAAGAAGACTTAGGTGGTGACGGAGCAATTTTAGACTGTGAAGAATTAGGTCAGGACTTATGTGAAAGAGTTCTCGAAGTTACTGAAGAATGTCCATCTGGTTCATTAATTACTGAAGTTATAGAAGAATAATCTTTACATCTCATATATAAATGGGGCTTTATAGCCCCATTTTTTTATTTAATGGTCTTTTACGAGATTTTCAGGAATAGATACCCTTACAACCCCTCTAAAATCACCTAACTTATAACCTGTTGCCTTGTCTTCGGGATAACGTTCCTTTATTATTTTCAATAACTTTTGATCCATTTTGTCTGGTTCTCCGTGACAGGTAAGACATAAAGTTCCTACTTTTAAAGGTTTATAATACCTGTAATATTTTTTACCATTTTCATTTAGTTCCTGAATTAGATAAGGCGGTAATTTTCCTTTCTTTTTTAATACCTGTTCAAAATAAATCAAAGCCTTTTTTTCATACTCATCAGGAGCATTTTTTGGATTTCTATATTTTAAAGAAGTTCTTTTTATTTTTATTCCATGGTCTATTTTTCTCTCCACCTGTTTTGTTAAAGGAATCGCTTTTTTAGAACAAAATTTGACAGCATCATAAACAGTTCCTTCAGACATGGCTTTCATTAAAGAGGATTTTAATGTTTTTAACAGTTCTTTGGCACTACTTTCTCCAATTTGAACAACTTTGTTTTCTAAATCAGGTTCAACAGCATTTGTTGATATAACCATAAAAACAGACAATGCGGTTCCTATAAATAATTTCTTAACCATTTTGAGCTCCTTCATAATACAGTCCTTCTTTTTTTGCCATCTCTAAATATTTAAACATTTCTTCATCGGAAAGTTGATGAAAATCCTCATAATAAGCACCAACAGCAAAAAATGGCGTATCAACAAGTTCATAACATACAACGTTTTGATAGACTTTATAAGCTCTCTGGAGAGAATCTCTCGGACATACGGGAACCGCTAATATTAACTTTTTTGCACCTAAATTCCTTGCATAAAGACCAGCAACAAGTGCAGTATATCCTGTTGCTAATCCATCATCTATAATAATTACATTCTTACCGTTTATGTCTGGAATTTTTCCATTTAGATATTTTTGTATCCTTTTATTTATTTCTTCTAAGGCTTTTTGTTTCATTTCTTCAAGCAACATCCCTTCTGAAACTGCAGGAAAAAATGCAGGATCAACAACATACGTCCCATCAGGTGCAATTGCTCCAACTGCTGCCTCAGGATCATAAGGTAGTGTAAGTTTTTTTACCACAACTAAAGAAAATGGAATTTTAGTTTCTTTTGAAACCTGATATGCCACAGGCACACCACCCCTTGGAATAGCAAGTATCACTGAATCTTCAGGGAGAAGATTTAATTCCTTAACCTTTTCAGCTAAAAGTTTCCCTGCCTCTTCTCTATTTTTAAATTTCATCTGGTACCTCTTAAAAATTTTCTAATTCTTCAAGTGGGTCTTTTATATCTTGTTTTTCAAGTATTTTAGACCATTCATCTACCACGTGAAGATCAATTCCTTCCACTTTTTCTTCTGCTTTATCAATTTTTACTAAAAGAGGTATTTTAGTCATATTTCCTATTATTATTCCTTCTCCTGGATTTAAACTAGGTAAATAATCCATCAACTCCTGAGATAACGATTCACTTGCCCTTTGAACATGCTTTTGATCTTCAGGTTCGACAAGTTTCAGTATAATCATATTGTTCATTTGGGATAGAATTTCTTTATCAAGTCCTTTTGGTCTCTGAGTCACTACGGTTATACCTAATCCAAACTTTCTTCCTTCCCTTGCTATTCTTGCTATCCAGTATTTTGATTCTGTGTTTCTTTTATCTCCTGCCAAAATATGAGCTTCTTCTATAACAATGAGTAAAGGGTACTGAAGTAAAGAATTTCCTTTTCTTACAGCTTTTTTTCTCTCTTCTAAAGACCATCTCAAAATATTTGCAGCAATTGCATCTGCAACATCTTCATCAAGCTCTGAAAAGTCAAAAACATTGACCATGCCAGGTTTTATCTCTTCTATCAAAGGTGGAACGCCTAACTTTATGATATGACCTAATTCCTGTTCCAAATCCTCAAGTTTGTTAAGGACTTCGTAAAGGGATTCATCTCTTACTTTTCCTTTTATTCTTTTTTTCTCGTTACCGTCTTCAGAGTTATCACCTAGGTTTTCAACCTCTTCTTTAAGCCTTGATAAAAACTCTGATGTATCAATGTAATGCTGCCAGTCTTCCCCTTTTTCTTCCTGTAATGTTTCAATAAGATTTTCAAAAGCAATTCTAAAATAACGGAACTGTACATAGGCTTGTTGTTTTATTCCTATTAATGAAGCAAATTCTTTCGGCTTTAACAATGCAGGATTTATAAGAGGTTGTACCACGTTTACAGCATTTTTACCATTTCGTGTTAGCTTACTTTTCAGATATTCACCGTGAAAATCAAAAACAACAATAGTTCCACCCAACTCAACCATTTTTTTCAAAAGAACTGAAATGGTGTTAGATTTGCCGGCACCTGTAACAGCTAAAACGGCTAAATGTCTTAAAACGATCTGTTCGATGTTTATATATACAGGAACTTCTTCTTTTTCAGCCAATAATGTTCCTATTCTTACAAAATTTTTACTTTTTGCCCCGAAAACTTTTTTAAGAAGTTCGGGATCTGCTTCAAATATCTCAGCAGCAGGAACAGGAGGAGTTCTTGGAATTTGGAGAAAAACTTCATCTCCTACATCAATGATCTGACCTAAGATATTGATTTCTCCTTTTATAGATGTTTCAGCTTTTGACCACTGTTTCATCTCTTCTGCCTGTTCAGAGGTTCTTATACCATCATTCAGATAAGGATTTTCCCTCTCTATCTTTTGAATCATCCCAAGTAGAAGTTTATCCTCTCCTTCATCTTCATAAGATAAGCAAACAAACTGACCAAGCCTTAGAGGTTGGTTTGAAATAAAATTTACCTTGTTTGGTTTTGTAACTCCAATACAGATTCCAACTTTTTTCATAGTTTCTCCCTGAAAACTTTTTTAATTATTATAATTGTTAACAATTCAAATTATTACTTTTTTACAATAAATCAAAGAGTTATTGGTATAATAGTTATTCAAAATTATAATTGAAATTTCGGAGGAGTTATGGCAAAAAAACCCCACGTACCTATAGAAGAAGATGTGGATATTGAATTCGAGTATAAACTCATTTTATTCTGGGAAAAATGGATAAAGCCGTATCTAAAACTCTATATAGCAGGAATTATTATAATCGTTGTTGCAATTGGTGGATATATATATAAGGTATCTGAAGACAAAAAAGTTTTAAATCAGGCATCAGCAATTGTATATGATATAGGGAAACTTTTTGCAGAAGAAAAATACGACGATGCACAAAAATTAATCCAGCAGTTTAAAGATAGATATTCCGATACTGATTTTATCAAAGTTGTTCTGGCATATGAGAACCTTATTAACAAAGAAAAAAATAGCCTTAATGAAACTGTTCCAACAGAGCTGAAAAATAAGTTAGATACTGATCAGTTAAGGTCAGATACAACTGAATTTATCGGATATGTTAAATATGAAAAAGAGAAGTATACAGACGCAGAAAATATCCTTAATCAAATAACACAGGATAAGTTTAACTACATATCTGCACAACTTTTAAAAGGCTTTGTTCTCAGACATTTAGGCAAAGAACAGGAAGCTAAAAATATATTTGCACAGATTAATGAAAACTCTAAATATAGATACTTTAAAATAATCGCAGAACAAAACATGTAAGGATAAAAAATGGAAAAGAGAGAAAAACTTTACGAAGGAAAAGCAAAAATCATTTATGCTACAGATGAGCCTGATAAAGTAATTGCTTATTACAAAGATGAAGCGACTGCTTTTAATGCACAAAAGAGAGAACTGTATCAGGGAAAAGGAGTATTAAATAACAAGATTGCATCTTTGTTTTTTGAACTGCTGAAAAAACATAACATTCCTACACACTATATAAAACAGCTATCCGATAGAGAAATGCTCGTTTATAAAGTGGAAATAATACCTGTTGAAGTGGTGGTTAGAAATCTTGCCACAGGTAGTATTGTAAAAAGATTGGGTATTCCTGAAAAAACGGAATTTAAACCACCTTTAATAGAGTTTTATCTTAAAAATGATGAATTAGGTGATCCTATCATATGCTACGAACATATACTTGCCATGAACCTTGCAAAACCAGAAGAAATTGAAACAATTAAAAAACTTGCACTAAAAATAAATGAGATATTATCGGAATTTTTAAAGGAAAAAGGGATACTATTAGTTGATTTTAAGTTGGAATTTGGAAGACTTCCTGATGGAACAATCGTTCTTGCAGACGAAATTTCTCCTGATACCTGTAGATTCTGGGATCTAAAAACAGGAGAAAGGATGGATAAAGATAGATTCAGATTAGATTTAGGAGACTTAACAAAATATTACGAAGAAGTTTTGAAACGGTTAGAAGGGAGGTAGACATTGAAAAAGATAAGAAAAGCAGTTATTCCTGTTGCAGGATTTGGAACAAGATTTTTACCAGCTACAAAGGCCTCTCCAAAAGAGATGATGCCTATCGTAGATAAGCCTATTATTCAGTATATTGTTGAGGAAGCAGTAGCATCAGGAATAGAAGATATAATTTTTGTTACAGGAAGACATAAAAGAGCTATTACTGATCATTTTGATTATGCACCAGAATTAGAATATGCTTTAAAAAAATCTGGAAAAGAAGAGTATGTGAACCTAATAAGAGAAATAAGTGATATGGCCAACTTTGTTTATATAAGACAAAAAGAACAGTTAGGCTTAGGCCACGCAATTCTTATGGCAGAACATGTGGTAGGAGATGAACCTTTTGCAGTTCTTTTAGGAGATGAGCTTATTTATAACGAGACTAATCCAGGTATTGGTCAGCTGATGGAAGTTTATGCAAAATACGGAAAAACTGTCTTAGGAACGACAGAAGTTCCTAAAGAAGAAACATATAAATATGGAATAGTTGAAGGCAAACCTATCGAAGAGGGAATAAGACTGATTAACTCCCTTGTGGAAAAACCAGAGCCAGAAGAAGCACCTTCTACATCTGCAATTATCGGAAGATATGTTCTAACACCAAAAATATTCAAAATCTTAAAAAGAACACCTCTTGGAAAAGGTGGAGAGCTTCAATTAACAGATGCATTAGCTTTGCTAAGAGAAGAGGAAGTTATTTACTCAAAAGATATTGAAGGTATCAGACACGACACAGGAAATAAAATTGGCTACATAAAAGCCATTATAGATTTTGCATTACTTAGAGAAGATACAAAAGATGATGTTTCTAAGATAATATTAGAGAAAGCTAAAGAAATTGGACAATAATCAAAAATTCAAAACCAAGAAAAGATTCGGACAACACCTTCTGATATCAGAAGGTGTTATTCAAAAAATAGTTGACGAAATTGAGATAATAGATAACGATGTAATTGTTGAAATCGGTGTCGGAACAGGTCAGCTAACTGAAGAAATATTAAAAAGAAACCCGAAATTAGTTTATGGAATAGAGTTAGATAAAACAGCCTATCCGATAATAGAAGAACGATTTAAAAATTATAAGAATTTTCATCTCATAAAAGAAGATTACTTTAATGTAAATCTTTATGATCTTGCAAAAGGGGAACCAATAAAATTAGTTGGAAATCTTCCTTACAATGTCTCTTCTCTTATTTTAGTGGATACGGCTTTTAAAATAGATATAATCCAGCTTATGGTTTTTATGATCCAAAAAGAAGTGGCATTAAAACTGATAGCAAAACCAAAATCTAAAGAATATACATTTTTGTCGGTTTTTATCCAGACATTTTTTGAGATCAAATATATTATGAGTGTTCCTGCCAGATTTTTCAGTCCACCTCCTAAAGTAACTTCTGCAGTTGTAAAACTAATTCCTAAAAAAGACATTCCTGTAAAAGATATAAAAGAGTATAAAAATTTTGTATCAAAACTTTTTTCACAAAGAAGAAAAATGCTGAGAACAAAGATAGATGAAAATATACTGTTAGAAGCAGGAATAAAACCAACAGCAAGGACAGAAGAACTGTCTGTTTCCGAGTTTATTAAATTATTTAATATTTATAAAAATTCACATTCTTAATTTTAAGCAAACCTTATAACCAGTTTAACCAACTTTAGAAGTCTAATTTTAGCAAACTAAAATCTTAGTAAATTTTTATCAAAAAATTTAATAAAAAGATTGAAAATTCCAAAAAGAGGGTGTATTTTATATATAGTAATTAAAAAAATAAAAAAGGAGGTGCCAACCTATGGAAGAAGTAAGAAATGAAGTTAGAGTTCCAAGTTTAGGTGACAGATTCCCAGAAATGGAAGTTAAAACAACACACGGGGTTATAAAACTGCCAGATGCTTTTAAAGGAAAATGGTTTGTTCTTTTCAGTCACCCTGCAGATTTTACACCTGTATGTACAACCGAATTTATAGCTTTTCAAAATAGAAAAAAAGAGTTTGAAGAGTTAAACTGTGAACTTATAGGTTTATCTGTTGATCAGGTTTTCTCTCATATCAAATGGGTAGAATGGATTAAGGAAAACAGAGGTGTTGAAATCACATTCCCAATAATTGCAGATGATATGGGACAGATTGCACAACAGTTAGGAATGATACATCCTAAAAAAGGAACAAACACAGTAAGAGCTGTATTTATAGTTGATGACAAAGGTATTATAAGACTTGTTCTATATTATCCTCAAGAAGTTGGAAGAAATATTGATGAAATTATTAGAGCAGTTCATGCATTACAAACAACAGATAAATACGGTGTTGCTACACCTGCTAACTGGCCTAACAATGAAATCGTTAAAGATCATGTAATTATTCCACCAGCAGATAGTGAAGAAGCTGCAAAAGAAAGACTTGAAAAAGCTAAATCTGGTGAAATTGAATGTTTTGACTGGTGGTTCTGTCACAAACCATTATCATAAAATAAAAAGAGGGGAGTAATCCCCCTTTTAATTCATTTCCTCTAAAATTTCCTTTCCTCTACATTTTTGATCTAATTTAAAATCCTTTCTAAAAAAACAGTTAATTTTAAATTTATATACTATATAAAATTCATATATGAATTTGCAATATAAGGATGATTATATTGCAAAGTAAAATTTGAGGGAAGTTTAGGGTAACTTGAATTGAATAAAAAAGTAAATTTGATGATGAAGATTTTCAGAAATGTTTATTGAAATGTATCTAAACTGGCAAAATAGTTAGTGAAAACTTACCTTTTTATTCTCTTTCGTGTATAATATTCAATTATTCAAATAATTGAATCGGAGGTAAAGGTGAATAACCTCAGTTTTTATCAAAAGCATAAATTTAAAATATGGAGAAATTTTTCATACATATTTTTCCTATTGATATTTATCTTTTTTCCATTGTTCCATGTGGTTAAGTTGGATATAGCACACGGTGTTTCTTATCTGTTTGGACAGGAAATGCCTGCAACGAATGCTTTCCGATGGCTAATTTTAATAATAGGTGGAATATCCATCCTTATAATTTTTACAAATCTTATATTAGGTAGGGTATTCTGTGGCTGGATATGCCCAGGTGGATTTTTTGCCCAGATTCAGGAATTTTTCAGAAAGAAAAGTTTAAACCCTAAAACCAAAAAATTTTCTAAGATTAAATACTACTTGATAACAGGATTAGTTACCACAATATTTACATTTCTAATATTTAACTGGATTACAGATTTAAGAGCATTTTTTTATATAACAAATCCAGCATTTAAACCTTTATGGATAGCATTTGCCATATCTTTTATCATTTTTTATTTTGAAATGTTTGTTGCTGATAAATGGTGTAGAGTTTATTGTCCAACAGGAATTTACCATAAGATAACTCCTTATTTCCATTTTGTGAAACCTGTCCTTGTCAACAAACAGGAATGTTCTGACTGCAAAGAATGTATAAAAGCGTGTCCTATGGGTTTAGATCCGAGAAAAATGGCATATATTAATGATTTTGATAGGGGCATTCAGGCGTGTATTGAGTGTGGAGAGTGTGTTGATGCATGTGTTCAATCTCAGATTCCAAAAGGAAAAGAGCCTGTTTTAAAATTTGTAAAAGATATACATAACCTCTAATCCAGCCTACTATTTCTACCTCCTGGAATATCTAAAAGTCCCCTTTTAAACAAAGGGGGCTTTTAGGAAATTATCACTTTATCTAAAGGTGTTTTTGTTAAAACTTCAACTCCTTCTTTCCTTGCAACAACTACATTTTCAAGTCTAACTCCACCTTTTCCTGGAAGATAAATTCCAGGTTCAATTGTAAAAACAGTATTTTCTTTTAGAGGATCATCAATATTTTTGTATATTCTCGGTGGTTCGTGGATTTCTACACCGATACCGTGTCCTGTTGAATGGGTGAAATAATCCCCATACCCATATTTTTCGATAATTTCTCTTGCTTTTAGATCTATCTCTTTAATTGGCACTCCAGCCTTTACAACACTTGCCGCTTCTAAATGTGCTTCCTTAACAATTTCATATATTTTTTCAAGCTCTGGATCGACTTTGCCTAATATCAGTGTTCTCGTAAAATCTGAACAGTATCCTTTATAAATAAGCCCCATATCTATTAGCAGTAGATTGTTCCATTTTATCGGTGAATCTGATGTTTCCCAGTGGGGTATTGCAGAATGTTCTCCAGAAGCGACAATTGTGGTAAAACTTTCTCCTGTTCCACCTTCTTCAAAAATAAAATCAATAATTTTTCTTCTTACCTCTAACTCTGTTTTACAATTTTTAATCTCATTTTTTATTTTTGAGAATACATTGTCTATTTTGTGAACTGCTTCTCTCATTATATCTATTTCTTCTTCTGTTTTTGTCATTCTGATTTCATCTAAAAATCCATCATATCCTACTAATCGTTCTTTTAGCTGATATTCGTCTGTAATTTTTTCATAAAATGAAATTGTGGTTTTATCTTTTTCAAATCCTATCTTTTTACCACCATACTCATTTAAAAACTGCTTTAGTTGTTCTATTCCTTTTTCTAAAAGCAGAACATCCCAGTCTTTCAGCTTTTCCTTTGCTCCTTCGTAATATCTGGAATCTGTTATAAAAATTTTCTGTGAAGATGTAAGGATTATGTATGCGTGCGATGAATGAAAATACGTCATATAAAAGATATTAGGCTGGCTTGTAAAAAAGAAAGAATCTAAATTTTCATTTTTTATTTTATTGTGGATCTGGTCAAGTTTGGGCATGGTTTTACTCCTTTTCACTCTGGAAAGTTATACTGTTTTTTTATCTGAATTTTTATTAGCTTTTTTATCAAATCTTTATCAGGTTTATTAAATTCTATCTTTGCTTTTCTTAAAACTTTTGAATAAATCTCTTTTTTCCGTTCTTCTGGCATTTTTTTCCATAGATATGCAACTGCAAATTTTTCCAGTGCAAGAACTTTTTCATCATAACTTAAATCTTTTATCTTTTTAAAGATTTCAAGAGAGATATTGTTCTTTTTATAAAAGTTAAACCAGTCATTTAAAGATTGTTCTACTATAGGTTCTGATTGAGGTTGTGGTACTGGACTTGCTTTTAGGACTTTTGGCTTGGATTTTTTGAGTTCTTTTAGTTTCTTATCAACAATAAAAAGATTAAATCTTTTTCTTCTTTGTGGCGAGTATTTTGTGAGTTCTTGTTTTATTAACTTTTTAATCAATTGAACTGGTATGTTATTTTTATACCAGTTCTGTATGATTTCTGTTTCTTTCGGGGATATATTTAATGATGTTTTTTTCAGTTTTAGATAATAGTTTTGAATTTCTTCAAAATAGTTATCTTTCATTTAAGCAGTTTTAAACTCTTGTTTCGGAGCGTCTGACCATAACCACTCAAGGTCATAATACTCTCTAAGTTCAGGCAAAAATATGTTTACCAATACATCTCCATAATCTAATCCGATCCATCTTCCTTCATTATATCCTTCAACATGAATAGGCATTTCACCTTTTTCTTTTGTTCTTTTTATTATTTCATCACATATAGCCTGTGTATGAACAGGGACATCCCCTGATATTATTATCATATAATCTGCTATCGGTGAAACTTTACCTATCTCTAAAGCAACAATATCTTCACCTTTCTTTTCCTGTGCCGCTTCTACTATTTCATTAACCAACTCTTTTGTTTCTATGGTTATTAACCTCCTTATATTTTTTTAAAAGTTTTAAAATTTTAGTTCTATATTTTGATTTTGGATACATTTTATATGCATTTTCTAAAATGGCAATACCCCTTTCTTTTCCTTCTTTAATTCTGTCTTTTAATACTTTTAGATGATTTTCTAAAACTTTTTTTCTGTTTTCATAAACTTTTTTCTTGTTTAGATCTTTTGAACCTGCTATTTTCTCTTCAAGTTCTCTTATTCCTTTTTCATATTCCTCTATCTCTTTTTCGTACTGTTTACCAACATTCAAAAGGTTATATGCAAGTTTGTACTCAATATAATCTCTTTTTATATAATCTGTAAACTCATCATAAACATAGTTATAATAAACTGCTGCTGAATAATATTTTCTTAAATGTTCATACAGATCAGCCACTTTTATAAAATGCTTGGCTTCTTTTGTT
>JALVEZ010000036.1 GCA_027030405.1 Hydrogenothermaceae bacterium
TGGATTTTGTCAATATAAAACTAATGTTTTCTACATTAAAGCACTAATATTTCTTTAAATATGGAGACTAAAATAGAAAATATAATAAATATCATTCATTTACAGACTTTTTTATCTTAAATTGAAACCAGATAACAAAATTAGAGGTAATTAAAATGATGGAAGGAATGTACAAAAAAGAATTTAAAAATTCCAAAGAGTATAACTTTGAGCTTCATAAAAATCCAGGTAAAGAGCCTGTTATAGTTGGTGGCATTAAATGCTACGCAGTCTGGAAACCTATTCAAATGAGGGCAAATGGCATAAATATCAATGATCCTGAAGTTATGAAACAATTTTACAAAGATGAGTTTGGAAGATATCTACAGTTAGTTCCAGACAGCGAACTAAACCCAAAACCATGGTGGGTCGAACAAGAAGAAAAGAAAAAAGAACAGGAAAATAAAGAAGGATAAAATTAGAATATTGTCAAAATATAGTTGACTATAGGTTTTATATTATTATATAATATATATGTTAACAAATACTAACTTTCAGGAGGAGAACAATGAAAAAGGTTCTTACAGCAGCAGTTCTAAGCGTAGCATTTGTAGCATCTTCATTTGCAAATGAAGGTGAACAAGTTTTTAAATCAAAAGGATGTACAGCATGTCACAAAGCAACTGTTGACACAGTTGGGCCTTCTTTAAAGAAAATTGCATCAGCATATGCAGGAAAAGAAGGTGATTTAGTAGCATACTTTAAAGGCAGTCATCCAGCTATAGTTGATCCTAAAAAAGCTATAATGATGAAAAGTCAGTTAAATAAGCTCAAATCATTACCAGAAGCAAAATTAAAAGCTTTAGCAGATTACATATTATCTAATAAATAAAAAGAGTCTAAACCTCTTCTATAGAAGAGGTTCTTTTTATTGTCAAATCATTTTCTTCAGATTATATTATTTAATTATGAAAAAAATTATTGCTTTTCTAACAGCAGTTCTTATACCAACATTAAGTTTTGCATTAGATGGTAAAGCTTTATTTAACAAATACAGTTGTTCATCCTGTCATGCTCCTGATATGAGGCTTGTAGGGCCATCGTTACATGAAATATCAAAAAAATATGGAACAAGTGAAAAAGCAATAAGAAAAGTTGCCCAGCTTATTATCCAGCCTAATCCTGCCAACTGGCCAGGTTTTGCATATATGCCACCATTTGATATTCCAATGGAAGAAGCTATTGCGATTGCAAAATATGTTTTAATAGATTCTTTAAAGGAAAAGACAAAAAAATCAGATGAAACTTTTGAACAGTTTGAGGCAGACTATCACTGATTTATGAACAATAAATTTATCCAGATATACGAAAATCTATTAAATGAATACGGAAACCAGAACTGGTGGCCAATCCATGAGAACACAGATCCTTTTGAAGAAATAACAATCGGAGCAATTCTCACGCAAAATACTTCATGGAAAAATGTAGAGAAATCCATACAAAACCTGATTGAAAATAATCTATTGTCTTTTGAAAAGTTAGACAAAGTAGATATTGAAGTTTTAAAAAAATTAATAAAACCGTCAGGTTTTTACAATCAAAAAGCAAAAACAATAAAAGAAACTATAAAAACTTTAAAAAATATTCCCCGAAATAAAATAGATAGAGAAACTCTGTTGTCTATAAAAGGCATTGGCAGAGAAACTGCAGACTGTATACTGCTGTATGGACTGAATAAACCATTCTTTGTTGTGGATGCATACACAAAAAGAATTTTTAGCAGGGCAGGACTTATTAATCAAAATATGAAATATGATGAAATACAAAAAAAATTTATTGAAAATTTACCAAAAGATATACAAATTTATAAGGAATACCATGCACTTATAGTTGAACACGGAAAAAGAATTTGTTTAAAAAGAAATCCAAATTGTAAAGAATGCAGCATTTCATATATTTGTATTAAAATATTTTAATGCAATTAATATTTGGGGAATTGATGGAAGATAAAAATATAGTAGAGTTTTCAGAGAAAGGATATAGAATATTTTATAAGTTTAAGCCGTTTTTAAAGTGGCTGTTCAGAGTTGAGGTTGAGGGAGAAGAAAACGTTCCTGAAGAAGGTGGTATTTTAGTAGTATCTAACCATAGAAGTAATCTTGATCCTTTAATACTAAACGCTTTTGTTACACATAGACCGATGTTTTTTTTAGCAAAAAAAGAACTATTTGAAATCCCAATTCTTGGTAAAATTATTAAGAAAGCAGGGGCTATACCTGTAGATAGAAAAAATAGAGATAGTTCATCCCTGAAGAAGTCCTTATGGGCTTTAAAAAATGGACATGTTGTTACAATATTTCCTGAAGGAACGAGAATGAAAAGAGGGCAGTTTGGAAAGCCACAAAAAGGAGCAGGGCTGTTAGCTGTAAAAGGAAAAGTTCCTGTTGTTCCTGTTCTAATAGAAGGAACGGATGTTATTTATCCGAAAGGTGCAAAATTTCCAAGATTATTTAAATCAAAAATAAAACTTAAAATAGGAAAACCATTCGTATTAGATGGAATAAAAGATTATGAAGAAGCTTCAAATCTCATAATGGAAAAAATAAAAGAGTTAAGTGAGGTAAAAAACGATGGCTAATATAAAAGTTGCAGAAACAGCAGGTTTTTGCTTTGGTGTAAAAATAGCAGTTGATATGGCAAAAGAAGCAGGAGAAAAATTAGGTGGAGCATATACCGATGGGCCCATAATCCACAATAAACAGGTAGTCCAGTTTTTAGAGGATATCAATGTTAGACAGTTAAGTGAAAATCAGGAATTAAAAGAAGGTGATACAGTTCTTATCAGATCACATGGCGTTCCACCAAAAGAAGAAAGAAGGTTAAAAGAATCAGGTGTTAATATTATGGATGCCACCTGTCCATTTGTTAAAAAAGTTCATGATAAAGTAAGGCAGCTTGTTGAAGAAGGATATTATGTAATAATAATAGGAGAAGAAGGACACCCTGAAGTTATAGGGATATTAGGACACTTAGAAGAAGTTAATGGAAAAGGAATAGTTGTTGAAGATATGGAAGATCTTATAAAAAAATTACCTCGAAGAAATAAATTTGGTATAGTGGCACAAACCACACAAAATGAAGACTTTTTTGAACAGGCAGTTGGTTACATAGCATCAAATGCAGAAGAAGTAAAAGTGTTCAATACGATCTGTGATGCCACATCAGTAAGACAGGAAGAAGTTAAAAAGTTAGCACCTCAAGTGGATGTAATGATAATTATCGGTGGAAAACACAGTGGAAATACAAACAGATTGGCAAATATATCAAGGGCTTTAAATCCCAACACTTATCATATAGAAAAAGCAGATGAATTAAATCCAGAATGGTTTAAAGGGGCAGAAAATATAGGAGTTAGTGCAGGAGCTTCTACACCAGACTGGATAATAAATGAAGTAGTAGAATCAATTAAAAAAATAACAGAAGAAAGAGGTTAAAATGGAAAACTTTGGATCAGAAGACTTTGAAAAACTTTTAAATGAACATGAACAAGGAACAGGCTTTTATTCAAAAGGCTCAAAAGTAAAAGGAAAGATAGTTAAAATCAACAATGATTATGCATTTGTTGATATTGGACAAAAACAAGAGGCAGCTATCAATGCCAAAGAGGTAGAAGGATTACACGAAGGAGACGAAATCGAAGCAATCTTCATAGGGAAAAGGAACAAAGATGGTTATCTCCTACTTTCAAGAAAACCTTTAGTAATAAAAGAAACATTAGAAAAAATTAAACAGGCAGCAGAAAACGGGCAGAGAATTAAAGGAACTATAGAAAGCAAATCAAACTACGGATACATCATAGACTTAGGTGGTGTTAAAGGGTTTTTACCTGCTTCAGAAAGCGGAACAAAAAGAGGAGAAACATTGCCTGAAGGATTAGAAACAGAGTTTTATGTTATAAAGTTTGAAGATAGGAAAAGAAATCCAAATATAGTCCTTTCCAGAAAGAAAATTGTTGAAGAAGAAAAAGAAAAAGAGATAAATAAAATTTTAGATCTTTTACAGGAAGGACAGAAAGTAAATGCAAAAGTGAAAAAAATCTTAGAAAAAGGTGCCGTTTTATCTATAGATGATCTGATTTTCGGTTATCTTCCTGAATCGTTCCTGTCATGGAAAAGAAATAATGACATAAAAACTCTTGAAGAAGGATCAGAGATAGAAGTTGTAATAAAAGATTTGGATAAAGAGTCAAGAAAGATACTTTTCAGTATAAGAGATTTAGAGCCAAATCCATGGGAAGTTTTCCCTCACGCAGAAGGTGATGTTGTAGAAGGAACAGTAAAAGATTTTAATGATTTTGGGATTATTTTAGAAGTGGATGGATTGGAAGGCTTTGTCCATAAATCAGAAGCATTACATATAAATCCTAACGCTTATAAAAAGATTTTTAAAGTTGGAGATAAAGTAAAAGCAAAAATTATTGAACTGGACAAAGACAAAAGAAGATTAAAGCTTAGTATAAAAGCAACTGAGCCACATCCTGTTGATAAATTTTTAGAAGAAAACCCAGAAGGTTCGGTAGTTGAAGGAAAAGTCAAAGATGTTAAAAACAAAGTAGCATTTATAGATTTAGGAGATGTTGAAGGCGTTCTAAGGTTGCAGGATGCAACATGGAATCCTAGAATAAAAACCATGTCTGAAGTGCTAAAAAACAAAAAAGAACTGAAGTTGAAAGTATTAGGAAGAGATAAAGACCACGTGGTTTTAGGTCTAAAACAATTTAAAGAAGATCCGTGGAAAGAGTTCAGAAAAGAACACAAAGTCGGCGATATTATAGAAGTGGAAATAAACAAGATGATAGAAAGAGGAGCTTTTGCAAAAATAAATGAAGATGTTGAAGGTTTTATACCTATAAGAGAAATTACAAAAGAAAAAATAAATATTCCAAGTGATAAACTTTCTCTACATCAAAAAGTTAACGCAAAAATAATAGAAATAGACGACAAAAACAAAAAAGTTATTTTAAGCATAAAAGCAGTCGAAGAGGATAAAGAGAAAAAAGAGATCGAAGAAGTTATTAAAAAAGTTAAACCGAAAGAAGGTGAAGGATTAGGGACATTAGGAGAAATCTTGAAGAAGAAATTG
>JALVEZ010000037.1 GCA_027030405.1 Hydrogenothermaceae bacterium
CCTCCTCTTGTCCAGAACGGAGAAGGAAGAATTTCCCCTGCAGTTCCAGGATGTCAAACAACGGTGACAGTGATAGGAAAAGATGGAAAACCACTTCTTTTAAACCACATTTTTAAAATACCAAATGTTGAAGGAGCAGGAGAAGAAGGACAGTTAGCGATAGATATGTCTCCTACCCAGCCCCACACCATAACAAAAGAAGCAAGAAAGTGCGAAAGCTGCCACACAAATCCTAAATCAATGGGATACGGTATAGACGAAGGTAAAGATTATGCAGATCCAAGTAAGCCATACATTGTTGATCTTACGACAGCAGATGGAAAAATAATTCCAAAAATATTTAAAGTACAGATTAACGCCATTCCAAATCTCCACATGGACTGGTCAAGGTTTGTTACTGAAGATGGAAAACAACTTCAAACGGTAGGACATCACTACAAACTTTCAAGACCTTTAACAAATGAAGAAAGGGCAAAACTTGATAGAAGAGGCGTTTGCTTATCCTGCCATCAAGAAATACCTGATCAGGATCTGGCAGTTTCCCTTTTAACACATATTAAAGAAACGGCAGGAATAGAGATAGACACAAAAAGACATAACAGTATTCTTCATAAGCTTGTTCTAATCGGTGCCTGGGTTCAGGTTTTAGGTGGATTTGTTTTAATAGGTGCAATAGTCGGAGGTATTTTCTGGTATAAGAAAAGAAAAAGATGATTAATTTAATTTTATCTTTATTTATTTTATTTGGTGTGTCTATTGCTTCAGAGCTTCCCTGTATCCTATCTGTAGGAGAAGGGGAAGCTGTTATAGGAGACAATTTTCAAACGGCTGAAACTGAAGCAATTCAGATGGCAAAATGGAATGCCATAGAAAAAGCATTAGGTATAAAAACTAAGACAAAAACAGTTGTAGAAAATTACAGACTGCTTGATGAAGTTGTAATAAAAGAGATAAAAGGTTTTATTACCGATGTTCAAATAATCTCAGAACAAAAAACAGATAAAACTGTAAAACTGAAAATAAAGGGATGTGTTTACCCTGAAAAAGCACAAAAATTATTAAGTTTACTAACCAAAAATACATCAATTTCCATTTTATTTTTTCCAGAAGATATTAACAAAGTAGAGTTTAATACTTTAAATACAGTTGTAATAAAGTTTCTAACGGAACAAGGATTTAATGTAGTGGAAATTAAAAATAATTTGGTTTATTCTGAAAAAGATTTTACACATCTTAAGAAAATAGCCCTGCAAAATCTTTCAGGGGCAATGGTTTTAGGTAAAATCCGAATAATTCCTGTAACTCTTAAAGGTCAGTATATCGGTTATGGACTCCATTCACCTTTTTATGTTTTAAAAGCAGTAGCAGAGTATAGACTTTTAGTAAAGGATAAAAAAGATTTTAAGGTTTTATTTTCTGATATTGTTTCAGCCCAGGGAATGGGAGCAAATCTGGATATTGCAAAACATAAAGCACTGGAGAAATTAGGTGTTAAACTTTCCAATGACCTTTTACAAAAGCTAAACGATTATCTTCAGTTTAGAGAAAATAAGTTAACACTTGTTGTAGAAAATGTTTATTCATTTAAAAAAAATTTTGAAATAAAAGCACAACTTCAAAAACTTCCATGGGTGAAATCTGTGAAAGATATAGATTTTGGAAAGTTTGAAGTGATCTATTATGAGAATCCTGTTTATTTTGCGTACTCGTTGCAAAACTCTTTAGGATATAAAATAAAAAAATATTCGCCTACATTAATAGTGGTAGAAAAAAATGAGAAAGATTTTTAGTCTATTTTTTATTATTTTAATAATTTCCTGTTCAACAAAATCAATTCCTCAACAGTCCAAATCTATACAGTATCCACCGTGGATTTTGAATCCATTTTATAAAGGGTATATCGGTGCAGTAGGTGTTGCTAAAAAAGAAAAAAACATATCACTACCAGAGCAAAAAAGGATTGCTATTGTCGTGGCACAGGGACATTTATCTCAGATTGTAAAAACGGTCGTAAGTTCGGAATACACAAAAATAGAAAAATACGATTACAATAAAAAAAGATACGAAAAAATTATAAAACAGCTATCAAAACAGTCTTCAGAAGCATTTTTAAAACATTTTGTTGTAAAAGATGAATGGATTGATCCAAGAAACGGTGATTATTATGTATGGGTTGTGTTAGAGGATCATTAGATAAGTTTTTCTTTCGTTTTAATCAGTTCAGTTATCGTTTCATTTACAGGAACATCAATATTCTTTTCTTTCGCAAGTCTTACAATTGCACCGTTTAAAGCATCAATTTCTAATCTTTTTCCTGCTTTTAAATCGTGATACATGGAAGGAAAATGCTCGGCAGTAGGTGGAATAAGATTTTCGTAAAAATGGTTTATGTATTCTTCTGGAGTTTTCCAGTTTAGTTCTATGTTGTGAGCATTTGCCACTTCAAAAATCTCTTTTATTATATTGTTCATAATTTTTCTTGTCTCTTCATGTTCGGCAAGTGTTCCGTAATTGCACTCTAATATTGCACCAAGTGGATTTAAAGCACAGTTGTAAAGAATTTTATCCCATAATAGTTTATAAACATTCTTATCGTATTTGGTAGGGACTCCTGCCTTATCAATGGCTTCTGCAATCTCTTTTATTTTTTCTTCTGGGATAGCATTGTCAGGTTGTCCTATCCTTGTTGGGTCTGCTATTACTGTTACTTCAGCTTTTCCAGTTTCTATAATCCTTGACCCAAATATCACTCTTCCTAAGATTGTATGTTCTTTTCCAATTTCTTTTGAAACGATTTCATAATTTCCATAGCCATTTTGAGCTACCAAGACCAGTGTGTTTTCTTTTATTAAAGGTTTTATTTGCTTTACAGCTTTTTCCGTATCATAGGATTTAACCGTTATAATGATCAGGTCAAAGTTTATATCTTTGAAATCTTCAGGATTTGAAGATATACCATCTAAAACTGCCCTATGTTCTCCCCATATGCCAAAAACTTCGAGAGGTTTTGATTTTAAATCTTTTAAATATTTTTCTTTTGCTATTCCATAAACCCGGTGTCCAGCTTCTTTTAAAAAGGTTGCAAATACAGTTCCTAATGCTCCTAATCCGAAAACTAAAATTCTCATTTTATATCCTATAAAAATGTTTTGTTCATCATTTTACATAAAAGAATCAAAATACCCAGTTTTCCAAAGCTGGGATTAAATGACATTGAGTTTTGTTAGAAACCATCAATCTCCTTTAACCGTTATGTTGGTATAAAATATTATAGAGGTTTTCAAAACAACTGCAATTTTTGATAAAAAAACAAAAGGACAAAAATGGCAAAATTAGATATAACACTAAGAGATGTAATACAGGAAATACCACCTAAATTCATCCAGATACTGACAGGAAAATCCGCCACTAAACTATTAGATACATCTTTGCCAGAAGTGAAAGATAGAAGGGTAGATTTCTTAGTAGAATTAGAAGATGGAAAGGTCTTCCACCTTGAACTCCAAACAACCAACGACAAAAACATGCCCTTCAGGATGTTAGAGTATTACACACTTATTTCACAAAAATATCCATCAAAAGATATACTCCAGATGGTTTTATACCTCGGAGAAAAACCATTAAAAATGAAAAACAAAATAGAAAAGGAAAACATAAAATTTAGTTATGTTTTGAAAGATATCAAAGATATAAAGTGTGAAGAGCTATTAGAAAGTGAAGACTTAACAGACAAAATACTTGCAGTTTTGTGTAATGTAGAGAATCCTTCAAAATATTTTAGAGAGATACTCACAGAACTATCAAAACTACCAGAAAGAGAAAGGAGAGACTATCTAAAGAAGCTATTGAACTTATTATCGTATAGACCTAAATTAATAGAAGAGCTAAGAAAGGAGGAAAACAAGATGCCTTTGACTATAGATAAAGAAACAATGGAAAAACATCCTCTTTATAAAGATGGGATTAAAAAAGGAATTGAAAAAGGAGTTGAAAAAGGAAAATTAGAAGCTAAAAGAGAAGATATACTAAAATTACATAAAAAAAGAGGGTGGAATGCTAACGAAATAGCTGATGTCTTAGAATTACCTGTAAGCTTTGTGAAGGAAGTTATAAAAGAAGGGAAATAAAAATTCTTCCAAGTTTTTCGCTGATCAAAATCAATTTAAATCTTTAATCGAAGAAAACAAAATGTCAATTGATCTATTAAAATAAACTATTTATGAAATAAAGAACTCATTAGAGTCCTAAAAATTTAGCAATTTCATCGATTTCAGGTGGCATTTCCACAGGTTTATCACTTGCCTTTATAACAGTGTCAGGATCTTTAAGTCCATTTCCTGTAAGTGTACAGACAATTGTTTCTCCACCTTTAAAAAGCCCTTTTCTGTAAGATTTTATAACGCCAGCAATGGATGCAGCTGATGCAGGTTCACAGAAAACGCCTTCTGAAGAAGCAACAAGTCTGTATGCTTCTAATATTTCATTGTCTGATACAGCGTCGATAAATCCATTACTTTCTTTTGCTGCCTGTAAAGCTGGCTGCCAGCTATATGGGTTACCTATTTTTATTGCTGTTGCTATTGTTTGAGGGTTTTTTATAGGAAATCCTTTTACAATTGGAGCAGCTCCTTCCGCCTGCCATCCAATCATTCGAGGTAATTTTTGCGTTTTGCCTAATTGATGATACTGTTTATAACCTTTCCAGTAAGCTGTTATGTTTCCTGCATTTCCAACAGGAATAAAATGAAAGTCTGGTGCAGTTTCAAGATAGTCTACAATCTCAAATGCTGCCGTTTTTTGTCCTTCTATTCGGTATGGATTAACAGAATTAACTACTTCCACAGGATATTTTTCTCCTATCTCTCTAACAATTGAAAGGGCATCATCAAAATTTCCCATTAAAGCTATTATTTTTGCTCCATAAACCATAGCTTGAGAGAGTTTTCCTAACGCAACAGCTCCTTTAGGAAGAATTACATAAGCATCCATTCCTGCTCTTGCTGCATAAGCTGCTGCAGAAGCAGATGTATTTCCTGTTGAGGCACAGATGACTGCAGTTTTTCCTGCCTCTTTTGCC
>JALVEZ010000038.1 GCA_027030405.1 Hydrogenothermaceae bacterium
AAACAAGTTAAAGGAGGATTAAACGATGGATAAAGTTGCAGTAATAGTTTTGGCAGATAAAGAAACACACGAAGGATTGGGAAGGCTTTACAACGCCCTTGAAACTGTAAAAGAGATGAAAGAAGAAAGAATAGAAGTTCAGCTAATTTTTGATGGTGCAGGAACTGTCTGGATATCAGAACTTGAGAATGAAGAACATATCGCCAATCAGTTATACAGAGAAGTAAAAGATAAAATAACAGGTGTATGTGATTTCTGTTCAAAAGCTTTTGAAGTTAAAAACGAAATTGCAAAGACAGACGTTCCATTTTTAGATGAATTTGAAGGTCTTCCGAGTCTGGCAAAATTAGTGAAAGAAGGATATCAAATTATTACTTTCTAACAAAAACCCCTCCTGAGTAACACAAAAGTAACTTTTCAGTAACTTCAAGGTTACTTTCAAAATTTATCATATACACAAATCTAAAATTCAGGAGGGACGATTATGAAGAAAAAATTGATCACTTTAGGAGCAGTTGCTTCTATCTCATTGTTTTTATTTTCATGTGGTACAGGTGGAGAAGATGAGACTGTATCTTCAACTTCTTCAAAAGTCGCATTTTATCTTACAGATAAACCAAAAATGGATGTTGATGAAGTGGATATAACTATTAACAAAGTTGAGTTCTTACACACAGGCAGAGGCAATGAATGTGTTCTTTTTGAATACGATCCAACAGCAGGAGAGCCAAATCCACTCAAAGACGTTAACCTCCTTGAACTACAGGACAGCTATCTTTTTGTCAACGAAACAGAATGTGAAAAAGCACCTTATAACAGATTAAGAGTAGATTTTGACAGAGAAGTTACAGTTAAAAAAGACGGACAGCTTTACACCTGTGTAGTTGAAGGATTTGACAGAGGTAAAGGAAAACAACCAAACAGACCTCACTGTGTAGGAGAAAGTTGTTATGTTGAGTTAAACGGTGCTGTTAATGTTGCAGCAAATGTTGAAAATGTTGGTGTTGATTTTGATATTAAAAACTCAAAAATAATCATCGATAACACTGGAAATTGCTCCATAATGTTCAAACTATCACCTTTACATATTGACAAAGAAAAGTTCAAAGCAAAAAGATTTAAAACAAGAGGATTTATAACAGATTTAGACACAGAAAATCAGGAATTTACATTACATCACGGCAAGAGAGAATTTACAGTAAATTACTCACAGGTTCAACAAGATAACATAGACCAGATTTTAACCTTTGCTGAAAATAACTACTTTGATAGAAGAGTTGTGGTAGATGTTAAATGTTTTGATTTTGAAAAAGAAACACGCACCTGTGATGCAGAAGAAATAAAATTAATTCTTAGAGCTGTTCAAGTTGAAAATCTCGATGATATCAATAAAACATTCCAGATAACTCTCACCGATGGACAAACAATTACAATCGATTACTCAAACGCAGATGTAGATGATGATCTTGAAAATGGAGATTATGTAAAAGTAGAAATAAATTCTGCAACGTATAACGAATTAGACGGAACTTATATCTATAACGCTAAAAAAATCAAAGTGATAGAAATGGACGATGAAGAAATGAATGAAAACCATATGAATGATAATAACAATGACATGGATAATGATACAGACAACGATTCAGATGATAATGGAATGAATAATGATCAAAATAATGATACGGATAACGACTCAGATAACAACGGGATGAATCAAAATCCATAAAAAGAAGGGGGAACACTCCCCCTTTTGTAATTTTTATTACCTCATTCATTTAATATCTTCATATATTTATATTTAATATCTTCATATATTTATAAATATGAAGGAAAATAGATATCATCATCTTTTTGAGAAGGCAAAAGACGTTCTTTATAAAAACTGGATGATTAAATATACATCTCCAGCAAAAACTCTTTATCCATACCAGTGGTCTTGGGATAGTGGTTTTATTGCCATTGGTCTTTCATATTATGATCAGGAGAAAGCTCAAAATGAGATGTTGAATCTATTTAAAGGTCAGTGGGAAAATGGAATGCTTCCTCATATCGTTTATCACTGTGATTTTGAAAATTACTTTCCAGATCCAGACTACTGGATGACTTATTTGAATCCAAATGCTCCTGAAATAAAAACATCAGGGATTATCCAACAACCTATTCATGCAACTGCTTGTCTTCAAATATACAAAAATGCGAAAGATAAACAAAAAGCAAAAGAGTTTTTAAAGCAGGTTTTTCCAAAACTGAAAAAATGGCATGAATTTCTATACAGAGAAAGAAGTCCTGACAACGATGGGCTTATATGTATAGTTCATCCGTGGGAATCTGGAACAGACAACATTCCAGTATGGGATGATATTTATAAAAGGATACAGGTAGAAAAAGAAAAACTACCGAACTACAAAAGAAAAGATATAGAAACAATCTGCCAACATTTAAGACCTTCTGATGATGACTATGATATGTATATATATCTAATAGAACTTTTTAAAGATCTTAGATATGATCAAAAAAGAATTTTAGAAAACTCCCCATTTGTAGTCCAGGGGCCTTTACTTAATGCAATACTCGCCCAATCAAATTTAGATTTGGCAAAAATTGCAGATATTATAGGAGAACATTCTGATATTTTTATTGATCTTTATTCCCTGACCAAAAATGCAATGAATCAAAAACTTTTAAACTGTGATGAACATATATATTTGTATTACGATTATAAAGCAAAGAAACATATATCTACACATGTTTCAGCAGGATTTGTACCTTTTTACGGAAAAATCCCACCACCAGAAGAAGCTAAATGTTTATACGATTACATGAATTCACAAAGTTTCTGTCAACTTGGCGAAAGCTGTTATGCAGTTGTCAGCTATGACAAAACAAAAGAAGATTTTTCACCTCATCAATACTGGAGAGGGCCAATCTGGATAAATATCAACTGGTTGATCTATAAAGGATTAAAAAATTACTACTTTGAGGAATACTCAAAACATATAGCCAATTCAATAATCGAGCTTGTAGAGAAATACGGATTTTATGAGTATTTTGATTTAAACGGTAAAGGATACGGAGCTAAAGATTTTTCATGGACTGCTTCTTTACTTATTGATGTATTATTTGAAGAAAATTTATTAAAATAGATTTATGAAGATCTTGATAATCGATGAAAATCTTTTAATGAGTTCTAAGTTAAAATCTCTTTCTGAAAAGCAAAACTTTGGAACCAGAGTTTTATCTTTTGCCAATTTAGATACTATTTCAGAATTTAGCCCAGACATAGTTATTATTAATTTAGAATCAAAAACAAATGATGTTTTTGATATTGTTAAAAATTTAAATAACGTTAAAACTATCGGATATTGCAGTCATAATAAAATAGATCTTGCTAAAAAAGCAAAAGAATACGGTGTGAACTTTATAGCCACAAATAGCAGTATAGTTCATAACTTTGATGAAATACTGAAATACTTTAATCATTAATCAAAAAAGCTAATCGTCTTCCAGATTTTAATCGTAAGCAACTACTTACTACAAAAAGTAGTTGACATTTATATCAAAAAGACCTAAGTTATAAATACTACAAAAATTAGTAAAAGGTAGAAGGATGATGTACAAAATAACAACAGTAAAAAACGTCAATGAAATCCTTAAGATCCTCAGTAAAATTTCTTATAAGTCAGGTCATTTTAAAATGAAAATTCATAATTTCAACCCACATCTAACAGAAAAAGGCATTCAGACACACAATAAGATCCTTTTTGTAGAATTTTATTCAACGAAAAATCCACAAAAATCAGTTTCTATGTTTGTTCCTTGCAGAATTATAGTTAAAAACAATGAAATTTATGAAATCTTTGTAGTAATCAGAACAAAAAGTGTAAAAACACTTTTTAACTGTTCAAAATTTTTCTTAAAAGAGATTTTAAAAATATTTAAAACACAGGAAGTAGAATCGTGAAGAAATTATTTTTTTCAGTAATAACAGCAGGTTTTGTTTTTATCGGTAGTTCCATAGCTCAAGGAAGTATGCCAATGAAAAATCAAGGAGGAATGATGATGATGGAAAGAAAAGGAATGATGGATCAAGGAATGATGGGAATGATGATGGATATGGATCCTGAAATGAAAAAAATGATGATGGAACAGATGCAAAAATGCAGACAAGAGATGATGCAAAAGATGATGAGTAATCCAAAAGTTGTAGAAAAAATGATGAAAATGATAATGATGCATAAAGAAACTATGCAACAGGTTTTAAACAAAAATCCAGAAATGAAAAAAGAGCTTAAAGAGTTAACAGATTAAAAGGAGAAATCCCATTATGGAAGGAATGTTTCACGGTGGCATGTGGTTCTGGTGGTTGTTGGTAGTAATTTTTCTACTTACTGGAACTGCAGCATTTATCAAGTATCTGATGAAATAACAGCAAGATTTTATAGGAGTTTTTATGGAACATGAGCATAAAAAACATCAAAATAATATGGAACATAAAAATCACTCAGGATATGAAGAACATTCAGAGCATTTAAAACATTCGCAGCACTCTGACCATTCTAACCATACAGGACATGCTCATCATATAAAAGATTTTAAAAGAAGATTTTTTATTTCAACCATCTTAACAATTCCCGTTCTTCTACTGTCAGAAATGATTCAAAAATGGTTTGGATTTGAGATTACTATTCCTTATCAAAAATGGATCCTGTTAGGACTATCTTCGTTTATATATTTTTACGGAGGGTATCCATTTTTAAAAGGACTTGTTAATGAGCTAAAAAATAAACAGCCAGGAATGATGACGCTTATAGGAACGGCTATCTCTGTGGCATTCTTTTATTCTGCATTTACAGTAGTATCAGGCTTTGGAAAGGATTTTTTCTGGGAGCTTGCCACACTGATTGATGTAATGCTTCTCGGTCACTGGATAGAAGCCAAAAGCGTTTTAGGAGCTTCAAGAGCTTTAGAAGAACTTGTAAAAATAATGCCAACAACAGCTCATTTAATAAAAGACGGGGATATTGTTGACGTTCCCGTTTCACAATT
>JALVEZ010000039.1 GCA_027030405.1 Hydrogenothermaceae bacterium
AATTTCTTTTAGTAAAGATGTTAAGTTTGAATACGACCAGCTACCAGACTACAATTTTGATATTGCTTTAGGTTATTCCCAGACCTCTGGGAATACCAACACAAAAGCTTTAAATTTAAAATCAACATATGTTAAAAAGAAAGAAAAGTATCGTATTTACCTTTTTGCAAATGGAATGTATGCAGAAAGTAACGATATTAAAATGGCAGAAGAAATTGATCTGAAAACTCGATTTGAATATAGAAAAGCACGAACATTTTTCTTTTGGGATATTAGGTATTACAGAAATCCATTCCAAAACTTTACACAAAGACTTGCCACAGGCCCAGGGATAGGTTATTACTTTTCTCATTCAGAAAAATTTTATTTAACAGGAAGTTATTATCTTTATTATTATAAAGATAAAGTATCAAACACCATCAGCTATACAGACAGGTATTTTATGCATAATGTGGAAGAGCGATTTAAATACAGCTTAAGCTCAAATTTAGCACTGAGACAGAAGTTAATTTACAGTTTAAATAATGAAAACTCAAAAGATTATTACATAGACTTTGAACTATCCTTGATAAATAACCTTACCGAACATCTTTCTTTAAGTATTGTGTATTCATACAATTACCAGAACCAACCGAAAGAAGCAGGAATAAAAAGAACCGATACGGCTTTTACAACAAATATAATTATATCTTTTTAAAATGATTAAACTAAAAAATGTAATTTTCAAATACGACAAAACAGAAGTTTTAAAAGATATATCTTTTGAAGTTAAAGAAAAAGAAAAAATAGTTCTTCTTGGTATTAATGGCAGTGGGAAATCAACACTTTTAAAAATAATAAATGGTCTAACTTTTCCACAAAAAGGTGAGTATTTTTATAAAAATGAAAAAATTACACCGAAAAAGTTAAAAAATAAGGATTTTGTCAGAAAATTCAGGAAAGAAGTTGTTCTGTTATTTCAAAATCCTGACACAATGATTTTTAATCCAACGGTTTATGATGAGATTGCATTCGGATTAAGACAGTTAGGAATAGAAGAGATTGATGAGAAAGTGAAGTACTGGGCAGAGAAATTAGGAATAGAGCAATATCTGGACTGTCCTCCTTTTGAGCTAAGTGGTGGAGAAAAACAAAAAGTCTGTCTGGCTTCACTTCTTGTTTTAGAGCCTGAAGTTTTACTTTTAGATGAACCTACCTCAAATTTAGATCCACGGACGACAGGATGGTTGATTGATTTTCTTTATGAACTTGATTTAACAACAATAATAACAACACATAATTTGAGCCTTGCCCTTGAGCTTGGGGATAGAGGGCTTGTTATTTCTGAAGATCATCAGTTAATTTATGACGGAAATCTGGAAGAATTTATTAAAGATATTGATAAGTTAAAAGAAGCCAACTTAGTCCATATTCACAGACATAGACACGGTAATATTCAGCATAAACATTATCATTTACACGATTTTTAATATTTGTAAAAACGATAAAAATCGATACTGAATTTAACAAAATAAGTTAGAACAATGAGTCCAAATAACAGCCAGATTTCACCACTTTTTAAAATGAAATCACCGACAACAGATAAAACAAATATAGAAACCAAGATATATACCATTTTATTAATTACATTCTCATCTAACACTTTATTTATCTGAGGAACCTGTTTTCCCTGTCTTGCTTTTTCTACGCTTACCATATTCCAAATGATTCTTGGAGTAAGATGTAAAACTCCGCCTATGACGGTAAATAGTCCAAAACCATAAATCATAAAATCAAAATGAATGTTGATATATTGGAAAAGTTGAAAACCTGAAACAACAACAGCAGTTATTAACCCGAGTATTAGAAAAATGTGCCCAATAGAAAAAAACTTCACTGCGTAAGGAATTTTAGCCAGTTTCATACCTTTTTTAATAACACTAAACATATAACCGACAAAAGATAGAACGGCTATAAGCTCTAATATTCCTGCAAAAGCCAAAAAGTGATAATTAAGAAAGTAAAAAGAACTCAAAACAATAACAGCTAAAATCTGAACAACATAAAAAATTCTGTTTAAGATTTTAAAATCTAAATTTTGCATAAAAAACATAGGGAACCAGGCAGTCTGGACACCAAAAACTGCGTTTATTAATACACCGATCGTAAAGGTATGAATGGCTAACTGAACGGGAACTATCTGAAAATTAGATAATACTAAAAAGATTGAAGATAAAAAGAAATAAAATAAAGCAGCTGCAAGATATCTAATCGTTATAGGCTTTACAACTTTTATGATCGGTAAAAGATTTGATAAAAACAGCACTACTGCCACAAAAAATAAAACAGATGCAGGGAAAATATAATTCATCCATAACAAAATTGATTCTATAACCAAAATAGCAGAAACTACAAAAGATATTGGTTCATATTTTAGTTTCTGTTGTTGTGAGTTAGGTATTATCTGATACATTGCAGATATCAAAACAGTCCCTAAAAATCCAAATACAGCGATTAATCCTGAATGGATATAATCCTGAGAACTGGCTTTAAAGTAAATTGAAACAAATAGATTTATAAAAGCTAAAACGAAAAGTAAAGGCGTAACTTTAGATATATAAAACATTTCCCACCTGCCAAATTTTTATTAAAAGTCGAAATTAAAGTCCTGTTAAAATTTCAGGTGGTATAGAAACAAGTTTTTTTGTTTTTATGTCTAAACAACAATGTTTCGTAATTCCTTCAGCATAAAGAACTTCATTTATCATCACTTTATACTCAAAAGTGAAAAAATACTTATTTATATCTGTAATACCGAACACTATATCAAACTCATCACCGAACTGAAGGGCTTTTTTGTATTTTACATTCATTTCTAACAAAACGATATCCACTCCAAGTTCATTTCTAACAAGATGGTAAGGATAACCGATGTACTCTAAATAGTATCCTCTTGCCTCTTCAAAATATCGGGGATAGTTTGAGTGATGAACTACCCCCTGTGCATCTGTTTCGTAAAAATTAACTTTTCTTCTGTATGTTAATGTTTCCATCTTTCTTACTCTGTTTTTTCCACAACTTCCTGAACTGCTTCCCACATTCTTCCGGCACCTTCGATAAAACCTTTAAGGTGTTCGTCCAATTCAAGGCTAATTGTTATTGCATCGTGAACATCACCGTGGTCTAAATCATACTGTGTTAATAAAGCCACCGTAATAGTTCCTTTTTCTGATAATGCGTCCCACGCTTCACCGTAAGGAAATGCCATAAAAATTTGACCATTATCTTTGTGTAAAGTTACCATTAAGTATGGCTCTTCTGATTCTTCATCATAATCAACATCTAACTCAATTTCCCAGCATGTTTCGTGGTTTTCGATCATTTCTTCTAAATAGCTATCAGGTTCAACAATAGCTATTATTTCTTCGTCATCTGTAATTCTTACATCAAATGGTTGGTAAATGTGTTCCATTTCTACTATTCCTCCAGTTTTAATATTGCTCTATTAGTTTTTTACCAGCTTCAAGAAGTTTTTCAACCTCTTCAGTAGAAGGGGCTTCTGCATATATTCTTAAAACTGGCTCAGTCCCTGACGCTCTGAATAATATCCAAGAATCATCTTCAAATATAAGTTTTATTCCGTCGGTTAAATCAACCTCTTTAACTTTTCTTCCAGCAAATTCTGATAAAGGCTTTTCTCTTAATTTTGCAACAAGATTTCTACCTTGATCTCCTTCCACTTCTAAATCAATTCTTTTGTAATAAGCAGGGCCGAACTCTTTAAAAACATCTTGAATTATCTGTGTTAATGATTTTCCTGAAAGTTCTATCATCTCTAAAATCATTAAACCTGATAAAAGACCATCCCTTTCAGGTATATGAAATCCAAACCCATATCCACCTGATTCTTCACCACCGAATGCAATCTGTTCTTTTATCATAATATCTGCCACGTATTTAAAACCTACAGGCGTTTTATATAGCTTTCTACCTTCTTTTTCACAAATTCTGTCAACAAGATAGGAAGTAGATACGGTTTTAACGACAGCTCCAGGAATTTTTTTATTTCTAATTGTATGGAGCAAAAGTAAAACATAGCCAAGCTGTGTACTTACAAACTCACCTGCTTCATCAACTATTCCAACTCTATCTCCATCTCCATCATTTGCAATTCCAGCTATTGATTCTGAGGCAACGACTTTACCTTTTAAAAGTGATAAATTTTTATCAATAGGTTCAGGATGTACCCATCCAAAAAATGCATCTCTGTAATGGTTTATCTCCAAAACATCATAAAGAGAACCTTCTAAAATTTCTTTTAAAAGACCCATAGACGCACCGTGCATAGGATCGTGGACTACTTTTTCTATTTTTTGAGAAAACACTTCGGGGGTTAGATATCCTTTTAACTTATTTATATAATGTTTATTAAAATCTACTTCTTCCCACTCTTTTTTTCCAAATTTTGGTTCGTTGTTTCCTATTTTATTTTCTACATTTGAGATAATTTCAGGTGTTCCAGGGCCACCGTAACCACCTTTTATTTTGTATCCGTTATATTCATATCCATTATGTGAGGCAGTAATCATAACACCTTCATCAGCACCAAAATCTTTTGCAGCAAGGGATAAAGCTGGTGTAGTACAAATTCCAGAAGACAGTAAAACTTCAAAACCATTTGAACTGAAAACCTCTGCAACAGTTCGTGCAAAATTTTCTGAATGAAATCGAGGATCGTATCCTATAACAACTTTTTTTCCATTTTTCTCTTTTAAATGATCTGCGTGAGCCTGTGCCACTTTTGCCACATTATCAAATGTAAAGTCTTTGGCGATAATTGCACGCCAGCCATCTGTTCCGAACTTTATTTCCATACCACCCTCCTTATTCAGTCTGTATAAAATATCTTATCAAATTTATAAAACTTTTTATCATCTTTAAAAGGAGATAAAAATTTCGTTAAAGTTAATGATTTGAGATTCTGCAGGAGAGAATATATATTATTGTTAATAAAATTAATGGGGGAAAAATGAAATTTAGATTTACTTACCTTTTTATCATACTCATTTTTAGTTTTTCATATGCTAAAAGTGGAAAAAGAATATTTTTAGATAACGGTTGTGGTTCATGTCATAAAGAAACTATTTCTACAATTGGCCCGTCTGTTGAGCAGATAGCTAAAGCCTATAACGGCAATATAAAAAGAATGAAATTATTTTTATTAGGAAAAGCAAAACCTATTTTGGATAATGATAGTCAACATCTTATGGCTAAATTTTTAAAATATACTAGAAAACTAAGTGAAAAAGAACTTGATGCCCTTGCCAGATATCTTACAACTATACCTGAAAATAAATTTGAACCGTTTAAAAAAAACAATGATTAGGTAATATTAAGTTCAAACTTTGTTCTAAATGTTCTTTTTTTATCTCTTCCGTTATGGTTTCTACTGATTTTTCCAGTTTTAAAAACGGTGGTATTACATGAAAGGTGTTGAAATGGATAGGAATCATGCATTTTGCTTTAAGATCTTTAAATGCCTGAACCGCTTCCCAAGGAGCCATATGAAACTTTTTTAGCAAGATTCTCGGTCTGTATCCACCTATTGGTAGAAAAGCTATATCAATATCAAATCTTTTTCCATATTCTTTAAGCTCAGGGAAATATGCACTATCCCCTAAAAAATAAAAGTTTAATCCGTCTATTCTAAACAAATAACTATTAAGACCAGTATTTAAATAAAATGGAGGTCTTCCTTTATTATGTTTAACGGATAATGAAGTTATGAATATTTTATCGTCTTGATACGATTTATAATTTTCAAGTTCTAAAACATCTATAAATCCTAAATGGTCAACTATTCTTTTACATTTTTCAGGCAATATAACTTTCGCATCCCTATTAATATGCTTTAAGGTTTTTAGATCTAAATGGTCATAATGTGCATGGGTAATCAGCAGATAATCTATTTCTGGCAGTAAAGATGGATGAAGACAATCCTGTTGCCTCGGAATTCCAAACAGAGATAAAGACAAAAAAGGATCTGTTAGTATTTTTATTCCGTTAAAATAAATTAAAAATGTGGAATGTCCTAAATTAGCGATAAAATCAGTCTCTGTTTCTAATAAATAACGTATCTGTTTATAAATAAGGCTATTTTTATCTAAATATTTAACCAATATATTTATCCTTTCAAAAAAAATTTCGAAATACAATTATACAGCTTATTTGATTTTTACAGTTATATGCATATGTTTAAATTATGACTTAAATCATAAAAGGAGGATCGAATGAAAAAATCTTTATTTGCTCTTGGTTTAGTATCTGCTGCCGTGATTTCTGCATGTAGTGGTGGAGGTGGTGGAGATTCAACAGCTCCATCTATTAGTGAACTCTTAGGAGAAAAAGTAAAAGAAAATCCACAACAAGCTACCAAGTATGCTAATTTTATTGCAAGCTCAACTGCAAAAGTTATATCTGTTTTATCAGGCATTCGTTCTTCTGATGATTTACCAGTAGATAGTGACCTTCTAAAACCTTTTCTTCAACCTGATAAAATGCTTAATAAAATTGGATTTATCATTAGAGAAATAGAAACCCAAAATGGAACACAGAGCTGTGATGATGGTGGGACATGGACAATAACAACAAATCCAGATGGCTCTAAATTGGTGACCTTCAATGATTGTCAGATTTATGATCTAAAGATTAATGGAACAATGGATTATTCAGAAGAGGATAAGAATGGTAACAATATTCCTGAAAAAATTAATGCAGTTTTCCACAAAGGTTCTACTATAGAATTGGTAGATGATAAGGAAATTTCTGTGACAGAAGATATTACTATACCTGATAATACTGTAGTAAAAATTGTTAATAACAATATTCCATTTACTATTACAGGGAACTTAACAGATGGTGATATTTATAAAATTGTAAATAATAAAGTAGAAATCGATGAGAACGTATCTATCAAAAACAGCAATTTAGAGGTAACTACTAAAAAAGGAGATGTCTATAATCTTACAAATGAGGAAATTTCAGGCAAAGTAGTCAAAACTGAAACATTGGCAAGCAGTGACCTTGACATAAAAAATCTTGTGGTTACAGATCAAAGCAATAATAGATTTGAACAAAACTTTGGAATTAAGTCTGAAGTTACAATTGATCCAACAACGCACGGCTATAAAAAGATTTCTTTAACCTTGAAAAAAGGCAAAATCTTCAGTCTAACTTATAATAACTCAACAGCTTTTGCAGAGCTGGAAAATGATCTAAATCTAAGCATTACAGGAAAATTTGAAAATGGCAATATTGTTAAAATGCCAACATCCACTCCTGCTTCACAGGATAATAACTTACCTGATATTAAGGCTGATATAGTTATAGACGGTGGATATCTAAATACATCTATCTTAGGTAGTAATAACAATTTCAAATTTGAAAACTTTACCGTTTCAGTTGATACTGAAGATAACGGGACTGTAGACAGACAGTTCAGTATAAATGGGAAAATCTATGTGGATCAAACTACATGTATCATGGATAGATACTTTGTGGAGTTTTCCACAGAAAAACCATTTGTGCTATCAGAAGATGAATCATGTCCGCATGATGGAAAACTTAATATAGGAAATGCTATTTCTATTACTGCATATAATGCTGGAACTGAAAACCATTTGAAAGCTGTATTTGATAATCAAACTTTATTTGATTCAAAATGTGAAGATATAAGTGTTCAATGCTTCAGTTCAAACAATAATAACAATGGTGGATAAAAAAAAGCTCCCGAAAGGGAGCTTTTTATCATTCATTCATATATTTTTCTAATAAATCCATCTCGTATTTACTACCTAAGAATACAGGAACACGCTGGTGAAGTTTTTCAGGTTTAATATCTAAGATACTATCTTTGCCTGTAGATGATTTCCCTCCTGCCTGTTCGATTAAGAAAGCCATCGGTGATGCTTCATATAAAAGTCTAAGCTTTCCATTAACATTTTTCTTGTCTGCAGGATAGCCGAACATTCCACCTTTTATAAGCGTTCTATGGACATCTGCCACCATTGAGCCTATGTATCTTGCTGTATAGCCTTCGTCTTTTAAATGGTCAACATACTTTCTGAGAGGTTCATCCCACTTTTTATAGTTTGATTCATTTAATGAATAAATTTTCCCTTTTTCTGGAAGTTTTATATCAGGATGTGAAAGTAAAAACATTCCAACAGATGGATCCAGTGTAAAACCGTTTACACCTGAACCTGTTGAATACACTAACATTGTTGAAGAACCATATATAACATATCCTGCGGCAATCTGATTTTTACCTTCCTGTAAGAAATCTTCCTGTGTTCCGTTTATTTTTCTCTGAATAGAAAAAATTGTTCCTATACTGACATTAACATCAATGTTTGAAGAACCATCTAACGGATCAAATGCAATTATATATTTTCCGTTTTTCCCTTCTTCAGGAAAGATTGCTTCATCTAACTCTTCCGACGCAAGGGCAAAAAATTCACCACAGGCTGATAAGTGCTCTATCATTATGTTATTTGAAATAACATCTAATTTTTGAACTTCTTCCCCCTGAACATTGGTAGTTCCTGCCTTCCCTAAAATATCTGCAAGTCCTGCTCTTCTTACGTGGGATGCAATTTTTTTAGCTGCTGCTTCTATTGCCATTAATGCCATTGTTAAAGAACCAGTTGCATCTGGATGTTTCCTTTCTTCTTCCAAAATAAAACTGTTTAAATCTGTTCCTATTTTTGCCATATCTAACCCCTCTTTATGCTTTAAATTGTTTAAATTTTATAACGGCTCTTTTATCTTTTAGGTTCTGGAAAATGTAATGGAAATTGATATTATCTCCGTAGGATTTTATTAACATTTTTATAATGTCACAAACGATTTCATCACCTTCAACACATTCTGACATCATATCAATAAGAAGATCTTCTAAAGAAACTACATTGATTATAGTTCCTTCTGCTTCTATTTGATTAAATGTTCCTGTTGGTATCAGTTCAAATTTTTTACTTATTTCAACTGCCACATCACCCTTTGTCCAGATATCACCTACTTCATGTTTGAAACCTAACTCTTTTAAAACTTTTTGCAGCAAAGGTATATCTGGATATAAAAAAGATATGATGTTAGAAGGATACATTCCCTGTGTATAAACAGACAGTGCAAATTTACCAACAATCACAGGCATAATTCGTGTTTTATGTTTTTCTAATTCTTTATATATATCTTTGATTGCTTTTATTTGATAATCAATTAATGCCATCTGAACCTCTTTATAATATTTCTGCTAAATTTATTTTGTTTTCGAAAACTGAAATTTCTTCATCTTTTTTATAGATATGAATGTCTTTAAATAGTTTTCCTGAAGGATTTGTGTATTTTTCTACAATTTTTTCTTTTAAATTTATAATCCAGACTTCTCTTGCTTTCCCTTTTGCATAAATTGGGAGTTTAACATTTTTGTCATATTCAAGGGTGGTATCTGAAACTTCAATTATCAGATATGCATCTTTTATGTCGGGGATTTCTTCCTTTTGATAGATTTTTTCTGGATAAATGGCTATGTCAGGATACAAAAGTTCTTTATTGTTTTTCTTTATTGGATTTTGGACACTTACCACATAGGGAAGATTATTCTCTGAAATTAGATTGTTAAACAGTTTATTTAATTTATCTACTACCTTCATGTGTTTAAATCCAATCGGTGTCATCATAACAAGTTCTCCGTTTATCAACTCTATCTTTTTTTCTGGCTCAATAAGACCGAGTTCATACATTTTCTTAAGCTGATTTATACTGAATTTATAAGGTTTTGGAGCTGATTTTTTGGAAGATCTTTCTAAGATGGCAGACATTTTATAACCTCACAGCTGAGCTTTTAGTTAGTTTTAAATATAAGGCAGGAAAGAAATCCTGCCAAATGATAATTACGCTTTTATATAGCCGTAAGGATACTTAACAAGCTTTATATATTTATCTGTGTATTCTTTTGTTCCAAATACTGCAAGTTTTTCAAATAAAAATTCAAATTTGTTACGAAGTGCTTCTAAAATTTTATTTTTATGTTCTTCATCTAAAGTCCACCATTCATACTTAAATGGGCCGAATCCTTTCTTTCTTGTTTTATAGATAAACTGTTGTTCTGTCCAGCCTTCTTTCCATTCATTTTTAAGGTTTTCTTTTATCCAGTTGTAAATTTTTTCTTTAAAATCTTCAGGAATTAGATCGTACATTATGTTCTGGAATCCTGTTGCAAGGTGGATTTCACAGCAGTTGCTTTTTGGGAATTTATCAAAAAGTTCTTCAGGAAGTGTAGAAGCACCGTGCTGAACTGTTCCACCGAGCCCATATTTCTCTCTGGCTACTTTTCCAATCTCTCTTAAAACATCAAAATCTAATTTTACTTCTGCAACCTCACCAGAAGGTAAAGGAACTCCACCGTGTTCTGTTCCAGTTTGAACGCTCATTTTTGATATACCTGCCATTCCTTCAGGTATATTTTCGAGATATCCTTCCATAAATGCTTCGAACTCTGCTACCGTAGAGTTTTTTCCTCCGATATGTCCGATTTCTGCACCGATTGATACAGTTATTCCTTCAGGTTCTATTTCTCTAATAAATTTTGTCATTTTTGCTGTGTTCAAGTAGTTATGATATTGCTGTTCTTTTTCGGTAGGTTTTGAGTAATCAACCAGTGTTGAAGGATCAATATCAATATTGTAAAAACCTGCTTCAATTGCTTCTTTTGTAAGTTCTTGAATTGATTGGAGTTCCTTTTCTGGATCTTCAAAATATTTTTTTGCATTAAACTGAAAGTGGTCACCTTGAATAAAAACAGGCCCTTTATATCCTTCTTTTATCGCTGCTGATAAAACTGCTGCTGCATATTCTGAAGGTCTCTGGAATGTATATCCGATCTCTGACTTTGCTATTTCAAAAATGAATGCCCCAATATCGTGTTGTAAAGCAACTTTAAATATCTGTCTTGCCACATCATAAGTCATTCCTCTTATGTTAACTGCAGGAGTTGTGAAGTCTCTAACTTCTCCTCTTCCCATGGCCATATAAAGGTCGTGGATTGAAGATGCCACTGCACCGAACTCGTTAGCTATTTCTCTGATTAAAGCTTTTGTTTCCTCTCTCAGGTTTTCATCTTCTGCAAAAACTGCTGTGTAAATGAGGTCATCTATAACAGATTCTCTCAGTTTATTTTCATCTAAAATAGACACATTTCCATTTTCTGCGGAAACTACACCTTCTAAAAATGACTTAAGTTCTTCTGAATTTTTAGCTATTCTTGGCATTGTATCCCTCCTGATTAGTTAGGTTTATTAGTAAATATTATATCATTATCATAATATTATCTAAATTTATAACTTTCTAATTAAAAATCCTTTTAAATAAAGAGAGTTAGGGATATTTAATACATAAGGATGGTCTATGTCTTGAAAAAGATGTTCTAAAATTTCCACAGGAATTTTTGTATCTTTAGAAGCAGATAAACTAACCTTTTTTAAATCATCCAAATCAACATGATGAGAACACGAGAACACCGCCAATAATCCATCCTTCTCTAAAAGTTTTAAACTGTTTAATATTAGATATTTAAATCCTTTTAAAGCCCCTGCTTTCTCATGTTTTGTTTTTGCAAACGATGGAGGATCAAGGATGATAAGATCATACCTGTTCTGAGTTTCCAACTCATATTTTAAAAAATGAAAAACATTATTTTTCTCAATCTGTATGTTGTTAATATTATTAAGCTCAGCATTCTCTTTTATTAAAAAAACTGCATTTTCTGAAATATCAACAAATTTTATAAAATCTGCTCCTTTTTTCCCTGTATAAATTCCGAATCCACCAGTATTGGAAAAAAGATCCAGTACTTTAAATCCTTCTTCTACATAGTCTGAAACAATTTTTCTATTTTTCCTCTGATCAAGGTAAAAACCAGTCTTCTGACTGCTTTTCAGTGCAACATTAAACCTGACACCATTTTCTTCTATTACTATTTTGTCGGGAATTTCACCGTATATTACCTTTTCCTCTGTTTCCAATCCTTCTTTTTTTCTGGCTTTTTCATCAGATTTTTCATAAATCCCTTTTGGCTCTATAACTTTTAAAATGGCATTTACTATTTCCTTCCTAAAATTTTCCATCCCTGCCGTGTTTATCTGAATAGAAAGATACCGATTATAATAGTCGATTATAAGTCCTGAAAGATTGTCAGCTTCAGAATGAACAACTCTGAAAGCATTTGAGCTTTTTATATATTTTTTCCTTTTTTCGTATGCTTTTCTTATTGTTTCTTCGAAAAATTTTTGATCAATAACTTCTTTGTGAAAAAAGGATAAAACCCTTAATGTAATTTTACTTAAAGGATTAGCATATCCTATTCCTAAAAATTCTTTATCCTGTGAATAAATCTCTACAATTTCACCTGATTTTAAATCTTTTGGTATCTTTTTAATCTCATTTTTATATATCCATGGATTAAATGTTCTGAACTTTTCAAGGGCTATATTTTTTACAATAATTTTTTTCATTTACATTTTCCTTACATCTAAAAATGAACCGCTTTCATACTGGAGAAGTTTTGGAAATGTTTCATATAAAAGCTGTGCAGCTTCTTCTGGAGACATTTTAGGAGAGGCTTTTAATCTTTTAACTGAAGGAAATTTTTGTTCATCAACTTCTTCAAGAATATGGTTTAACATAGGTGTTAATACAAGTCCAGGTGCAAGTGCCGTAAGATGAGTTTGCGGCATTTCGTGGGAATAAAGTTTAATCAGACAGTTTAAGGACGCTTTTGAAAGGGAATATCCGCTCCAACCTCTATTACAGTTTACTGCTGCCCCTGAGGATATTGCCACTATCTGCTTAATATTGATATTAAGATCTAAAAATGTATCAAGTATAAGTTTATTTACCCATAAATTTATATCAAAAACATCTTTAAGTTCTTTTAAAGATGTTTCGTGCATATCTTTTATTTCGCCTAAAACACCAGCATTTAAAATACCTATTTCAAGCTCTTTAACATCTTTCAAAAGTTTTTCTACGGCACATTTAACATTTTCAAGCTGGGATAAATCAGCCTGGACAAAATTTATATCTTTAAGATCAGGTGGCAGATGTCTGCTTAAAGCATAAACTGTATATCCTTTATCAACATAAAGTTTGGCAAGGGCTTTACCTAATCCTGATCCAATTCCTGTAATAAATACGTTTTTCACCTTCCTACCTCAACTATTTTTTAATATTTTATCCTATTCGATAGGGTCATCTCTATGGGGAACCCATACTTCTTTGAAAAATTTCTGTTCATTTTTCAGATAATCTTCAGGAACTTTTTCTATTATATGTTTTGCCCATTCTTCTATCTTTTTACCTGTATCTCCCCATTTTAAATAAATCTCTTTTTTATAGTCCTCAGGAGTCTCAACCTTCCCTGCCACGAAAGGCCAGCCATTATAAGAGGCAAGTTTAAAGATCTTGAATTTATCCCAATCAAGATTTATTTCCTCTTTTTTCTTTTTTTCCTCTTCTTCATGATACTTTCTTTCAGAGTGAGCAAGTCTTTTAAAAATGGCGTATTTTAGGGCTTCTGCTATTCCGATAGCTTCTGCAAGATCCTCTGGATAACCTAATTTCAAAGCCCGATACTTTTGAAGTGCTGCCATTTTCGGGAAACGGTTTACTTTCGGCATTTTTCCCTCCAACTTGTTTATTTAAATTTTAGATTTCAGATTAATAATAAGATTACTACTTTTCAGAGGTTTTCAACAATGAAATATAGAATAGAAAAAGACTCAATGGGAGAAATTAAAGTCCCTGCTAATGCTTACTACGGTGCACAAACTCAACGGGCAGTAGAAAATTTTCCTGTAAGCGGAGAAACAATGCCGTTTGAGTTTATAAAAGCCGTTGTTTTAATCAAACTTGCTGCTGCAAAGGTTAATATGAAGCTTGGATTAATTGATAAAAAAATTGGAAAAGCCATTGTAAAAGCATCAAAGGAGATTTTAAAAGGAAAATTTAAAGATCAATTTCCAGTTGATGTATTTCAAACAGGTTCAGGAACTTCTACAAATATGAATGTAAATGAAGTTATAGCAACCAGAGCTAATGAAATTTTAACAGGAAAGAGAATAACAAAACATCCAGTCCATCCGAACGATCACGTTAATTTCGGACAATCAAGCAATGATGTTATACCTACTGCTATACATATCTCTTCCATGTTAGAGCTAAAAAATCATCTTTATCCTGCTTTGAAAAAGTTAGAAAAATCTTTAAATAAGAAAGCAAAAGAGTTTGATCACATTGTAAAAATCGGACGAACACATCTACAAGACGCCACTCCAATCAGATTAGGACAGGAATTTTCTGGATTTGCCACACAAATAAAACACGGAATAAAAAGAATAAAAAATACAGAAAATTATCTAAAAGAGCTTGCGATAGGTGGAACTGCAGTAGGAACAGGACTAAATACACATCCAGATTTTGGAAAACTTGTAGCTGAAGAAATTTCAAAATTGACAGGAATAAAGTTTGTAGAAGCAGAAAATCATTTTGAGGCACAGAGTGCAAAAGATGCTGTTGTGGAACTCAGTGGAGCGTTGAAGACGGTAGCTGTCAGTTTAATGAAAATAGCTAATGATATCAGATGGATGGGAAGCGGCCCGAGATGTGGGATCGGTGAAATCTTTATCCCACCTGTTCAGCCAGGTTCTTCTATAATGCCAGGAAAAGTTAATCCAGTTATAGCTGAATCTGTTTGTCAGGTATCTGCTCAGATTATTGGGAATGATACTGTAATCACAGTTGCAGGACAATCTGGAAATTTTGAGCTGAATGTTATGATGCCTGTAATAGCTTATAACATTTTAAAATCTATAAAGTTATTATCAAATGTTTCTGAAATCTTCGTCGACAAATGTATAGACGGAATCAAAGCCAATGAGGAAAGATGTAATGAATGTCTTGAAAAAAGTTTAGCTATGGTAACGGCACTTGTTCCGAAGATAGGATATGACAAGGCTGCTGAGATAGCCAAGGAAGCCTATGAAAATAATAAGACAATAAGGGGACTTTTAATTGAAAAGAAAGTTTTACCAGAAGAAGAGATTAATAAAATTCTTGATCCTTACAAAATGACGGTAGGAGGAATTATTAAATAAAAGTTTCGTTTAGTTGAGATAAAATTTCAGTAAAAATCTGGTGATTTTTAGAGGGATTTTTATTGATTTAAATCAAAGGTTAATTTTTGCCTTAGAAATACAGTGGTAAAAATAGAAAATATAATCTCATAAAATTGAGATTCAACTTTTTATAATAAAATGAATAACTTACCAACACAGGGAAAACGCTCTTCAAAAATGAATAAGTAATATCAACGCTTTGTCGATTCGGACAATCTGTACAGAATAGCGGGGCAATTTTCACAGTGCAAGTTTTGTAAATTATTGAAAAATAAAGATTTCATAATTGAGACGGAATTTAGACATTTAATTTGACATTTTCTTTATTTTTCAGTATATTAAGTTATAGCTTGTACAAAATTTGGGATATTTGGCAATAGAATATGTTGATTTTCAACGGTCGCAAGGGGGTCTCTCGAATTGTCCCGCTTAACTAAGGGCATTGCGACTTTTGTTTGCATTTATATTCGTAAACGATTTCGTCAAACTCGAATTGTCCCGCTTAACTAAGGGCATTGCGACATTCCAGACACCAATTCTAACGATACGCTTCCATCTTCCTCGAATTGTCCCGCTTAACTAAGGGCATTGCGACTATTTTATCAATGGAAATTTCCAAATTTTTCAATGTTTTTTCTCGAATTGTCCCGCTTAACTAAGGGCATTGCGACTTTCTAAGAAATAATGTTTTTTAAATAACAGTGTTTTATATACTCGAATTGTCCCGCTTAACTAAGGGCATTGCGACCTTATTCCATTTCTCGACAAGAATATCATCAGCAATATTGTTATCTCGAATTGTCCCGCTTAACTAAGGGCATTGCGACTTAATAATTATTGGATTAAGGAAATCAAATTTTTCTTCTCGAATTGTCCCGCTTAACTAAGGGCATTGCGACCTAACAGGAATTTATCGCCATTTTTTATTCTTTTTTCTC
>JALVEZ010000040.1 GCA_027030405.1 Hydrogenothermaceae bacterium
TGGAAACATCATAAGTATGGCAGGTGCTTCCTTTATACTTCCGTTCCTTCCTATGCTTCCGACTCAGGTTTTAGCAACAAATCTGCTTACAGACCTTCCTGTTATGACAATTCCATCTGATAAGGTTGATAAAGAATGGATAGACCAGCCAAAAAGGTGGAATTTAGAATTTATCAAAAAGTTTATGGTTTATTTTGGGCTTCTAAGTTCATTTTTTGATTTTTTAACATTTGGAGCTTTGCTTTTGGTTTTTAAAATGACACCTGATGAGTTCAGGACAGGCTGGTTTGTTGTCTCTGTTCTCACAGAACTTGTTATTCTGTGGATTCTCAGAACCAAAAAACCTATGTTCAAAAGTAAACCGAGTGCACTTTTATTTACAAGTTCCCTGATAATGTTTTTTGTTACCTTAGTACTGCCTTATACTCCCATAGGAAAACTTCTTGACCTTGTCTCATTACCATTAACTACTATGGCTGCTTTATTGGGTATCGTGTTCCTGTATGGAATAGCCAATGAATTGGCTAAATTCTGGTTTTATAAAAAAGTAAAATTGTAAAATATAAATAAAAAACGGAGAAAGGAATGAAAAAAATAGGATTCTGGGAAGCCTACTCGATCGGCGTAGGCGGTATGATTGGCGGAGGGATTTTTGCAGTCCTTGGGCTTACTATTCTTCTGGCAAAAGGAGCTGCTCCTGTCGCGTTCATTTTTGCAGGAATCATAGCTCTGTTAACTTCTTATTCTTATGCAAAGCTATCTGTCAGATATCCATCTGAAGGTGGAACCGTTGAGTATCTTGTCAGGGCATTCGGTAATAACATTTTTACTGCATATTTGAATACACTTTTACTTGCAAGTTATGTGATAATGCTGTCCCTTTACTCTTATGCTTTTGGCAGTTATGCTTCGGCATTGTTCTTAGGGTATGAAATTGAGATTGTAAAAAAGATTTTTATTGTAGTAGTGATTGTATTTTTTACGGTCATAAATGCCCTTGGAGCTTATATTAGCGGTAAAGCCGAAGACATAATGGTTTTTATGAAAGTTGGAATTTTACTGTTTTTCTCTGCACTTGGGTTTTTAACAGGGGATTTTTCTAAACTTTCTCCTGAACATTGGGAAAGTATTATTAAAATAATGACAGGTGGTCTTATAATATTCCTGGCTTATGAAGGCTTTGAACTTATTGCAAATACTGCACAGGATGTGGAAGACCCTGAAAGAACTCTACCAAAAGCTTTTTATGCTGCTGTTACAACGGTGATTTTTGTTTACGTTCTTGTTTCTGCCGTTGCTGTAGCAAACCTGACATATGAAGAAGTCCAGAAATATCAGGATTATGCTCTTGCTGTGGCTGCAAAGCCATTTTTAGGTCAGGCTGGATTTGTTCTTATTGGAATTGCTGCCCTTTTATCAACCGCTTCTGCTATAAATGCCACCCTTTACGGTAGTGCGAGGGTAAGTTATCTGGTGGCGAAGTTCGGTGCATTGCCAAAAGATGTAACAAGATATGTTTGGAAACATGCGACAGAAGGACTAGTTATTTTAGCAGGCTTAACAATTATATTTGCTACAACATTTAACCTTGAAAATATCTCGATTGCAGGAAGTTTAGGATTTTTGATTATTTTTGCAGGTGTAAATCTTGCAAATGTTAAATTAGCTTATTACACAGATTCTAATAAATTTATCTCTTTAATTGCATTTTTACTCTGTGTTATATCAATTTTTGTTTTAGTTGGGTACAATTTGAAAACAAAACCTGATGCCCTTGCATCTTCAACGGTTGTTCTTGTTTTGACCCTTTTATTTGAAATTATTTACAGGATGATAACAGGAATACGTATTAAAGAATATGTTGACTGGCGTCTCAAAAAGAGAGAACAATTCATTGAAAATTATGAAGACCTATTGGATGAGATTTTAGAAAAAATAAAAGAAGAATTTGAAAGTATTGAAGTATACCTTGTCGGAAAACTCTTAAAAGGAAAAGAAAAAGCAGGACATATAAATCTGGTTTTAGTTTTAGAGAAAGAATTTGAAAAATTTAAAAAGAAAGAGCATGAAATTTTGGAAAAATTGGGTTTAGAGGAACATCATCCTATAAATATAAAAGTTATTTCTAAATCTGAAAAAGAAAAACTTCCAAAAGAAAGTAAAAAGATAGGCTAAAAACCTCTCTTTTTGTATTTATTTTTAATATGCTGAGAATATTCTATTTTTATCGATAATTAATTAAAAAATTCTCATTTCAATAAATTCTATTTTTTAACCAGTATTCAAAAAGAGGGTCTTGAAAATAATACCTGTTATCTATTTTGTCTAAAATATCTTTTTCTAATAAAGCTAATAATGTTTTTCTTAATGAACCGATCTTAATTTCATATTTTGATAAGAGGTGTTCGTCATAAAGATGAACTCCTCCTTTTTCAATAACAATTTTTAGAACTTTTCTTTGATTAGGAGTTAAATTATCCCATTCTACTGCAAACATGTCTTCTTCTCTTTCAAGCACCAGTTTTACCATTTTATTAAAAATTTCATTATTTACTTTGTTTTCAGTTAACTCCCAAAGTTCGTAGGCAAATTGCTGAGTATAGTAAGGAAATCCTTTTGTAATAGAAAGTATTTTTTCGATATAAAGAACATCAATTTCTTTTCCTGTTTTGTTAAATTTTCCTTGGATAAATTCAACCCAATCTTTTTTGGAAATTTCTTTTATCTGGAAGTGTTTAACAGATTTATAAAATGCTTTTTTCTTTTCCAAAAACATCCTTTTGAGGATACTTTTTTTCGAACCCATAAAAATATAGGGAACTTTATTTGATTGAAGTTGTATTTGGCTTCTCATTTCATTTTCTATACCTAATAATTCAATTTCTTGAAATTCATCAAAAACAACACAGATCTTTTTTCCTTTTTCTGTATATTTTAATGGTATAGTTAGAACATCTTTTAAAGTTTGTGATAACTCATCTTTTGAAAATTCAAGCTGAAATTTTGTTTTCCCTGTATTATCAAAAATAACTTTTACAGATGGTTTGATTTTTAGTATATCTTTGAAAAATTTGACTGCTTTTTCAACAGGCGTTTCCAATGCTTGTGCAAGAGCATTAAAATATTCGTTAATAAATTCTTCTTTAGAAGATATTCCTAATAAATCTAAAAATATATAGTTAATTTTCTCTTCTTTTTTAAGTTCTTCTAATGTGAAAAGTGCCAGAGATGTTTTGCCAAATCTTCTCGGAGCGTAGATAAGAATATTAATTCCATTTAATATGTCTCTTTTTAGCTCCTTTATTTCTTCTTTTCTATTACAAAAATTCTCTTCTGATACTACACCGCCGTAATAAAAAGGATTTTTCATATTATACCTCTGGTAATATAAATTTAATACTAAAAGTATAATACCAAAGGTATAATAAATCAAAAGTTAATCTTCACAACAGCATTTATAACTATTTACTTTAAAAATATACCTTTTTACTTCAAAAGTTTTCTATCCTATTATTTCTTTTATAAAAGGTATAACGATTTTGTTGTATTCTTCAGGATTTTCAAACGGCGGTAAATGTGCTGCATTCGGAATTGTTGTAAAAATTGAATCTTTAATGCCATCAGATATAGGTTTAACTATTTCAGGCGGTGTAACCTTCTCGTCGTCTGCCCCTGCTATGACAAGAGTAGGAACATCTATAGAAGATAAAAGTTCTGTATTATCTTCCCTTGAAGCCAAAGCTTTTAATGCAGTTATAATACCTTCGTCTGTTGATTCGTTCATTATACATTTTAGAAGTTCCATTTTTTTAGTATCTTTTTTAGTAGCTGGTGCTGTTTGGGCTTCTAACATAAACTCAATTAAAAAATCTTTTCCTTCTTTTTGTACTCTTTCTATTGTCGCAAATCTTGCTTTTTTTGCTTCCTCCGTATCTGCTTCTGCCCTTGTGGCAGTAAATATAAAACCTGAAATAATCTCAGGATAATGCCTCCATAACTCGAACATAATGTAACCACCCATCGAATCTCCGATAGGAATAACCTTTTTAATTCCTAACTCGTTCAATCTGAAAGCTATATAATCTGTCAGTTGTGTCAATGTGTATTCGTAAGGAACAGGTGGATTTTCTCCAAATCCTGGATAATCTATTGCAATATAAGGTATGTTTTCTTTTTCAAATGCTTCAAACTGAAACTGGAACATTTTTTTATTTAATGGAAATGCATGTAAAAATAAAACTGCTGCTGGTGTATAACTTTTAACCATTTCTAACCTCCCTTAATCTTTTTTTAATTTCCCTAAATTAAAACTGACATTCTGCTCAGGAGCACAACAGCTCTGAATGTTTAAACTACTTCTATTTATAATCTCATTATAAGCTTCTACAAAATTAAGAAGTTTACCTCCAAATCCTTTGACAAATTTTTCTGCCATTGACCTGTCTGAAAATGGTATTACACTTGGGCTACAGCATGGTTTTGCATCACTACCAACTACAAAATAAGCTTCTAAAACACTCACTGGATTTTCAGTTATAAAATCGTAAGTAAGTGCAGAGACTTCCTGATCTTCATATTTTTTATGAAGTAACAGCCCGCAATGGTCACAGCAGGCTTCTATTGTTTTCGTATTTTCTACAGTTAGTTTGTAAGGATGTGAACGTGTTATCGGTTTTTCACAGATCGGACAGCGTTTTACAACTTTTCCGTCTTCATTTCCTTCTAAATTAAGGACTATAGAACCGTGCTTCCTTTTTATTTCGCCTTCCTTTTCTAACTGTCTAACATCTCTATATATTGTCATTTCAGATACGTTAAATATTTTGCTGAGGCTTTTTACGGTTATTTCACCTCTTTCTTTAAGAATCTCTAAGATCTGTTTTTTTCTGTTCATTTTATAGAACTCCTTTTGTAGAAGGCTGACCTTCTCTTCTTGGATCTATGGATACTGCTTCTTTAAGTGCTATTGCAAATGCTTTTGTCAAACACTCTGCTATAT
>JALVEZ010000041.1 GCA_027030405.1 Hydrogenothermaceae bacterium
CTTTTAATGTTTCTGCTGATATTTGAGGATTCATTTTTAACTGGTCTATGTAGCTACCAGGGGCAAGCTGAATAATAATGAAAGAAACAAAAGTAATCCCTATAACAAGCGGGATCATCTGAATAAGTCTTTTAATGATATAAAGAAACATTTAACTATTTTAACAGAAAATATGTTTTTAAAATAAAAAAGGCGTCCCTTTTAGGGACGCCGAAAAGAAGTAGTACGCTGGAAATCTTATTTCCAACCTTTAACTACGATTTCTTGTGATTTTTTGTATGGGAATTTTTTAACTAACTCTTTGATTGAGAGTTCTTCATCACCTTCTCTCATGAAGTGAATGAGAACAACTGAAGCCCAGTAGTCTTTAGCATAGTCAGTTCCTTCTAACTCAACAGGAACACCTTTTTTGTTAACTGTATGACAAGCCGCACAAGTAACAGGCCCTGCATATTTTCCGTCAGGTGAGAACTGTAATGCCTGCTGATGAGTTGTTAAGTCAACTGTATTATCAGGCCCTTCATATCTAACTGGATATAATCCGTGGATAGATTCGTGACAAGACTGACAAGCAAATTTTCCATGAGCTTTAGAGAATCTGTATAAAGAGTATTTGTTATTTTGATCAACTGGGAAGTACTCTCCACCTAAACTTTCAACAAATGGAGCAGTGTGACAGTTTGCACAATGTGGTTCTGAAGGAGCTAACCACCAGTCTGAACCAGCAGAAGCTGCTTCGTAAGGAACTGGGTTACCTTCTTTTGCATTCCAAGGTAAGAGTTTGAGTTTTCCATTTTCTTTTGTAGCTTTTACGAGGGTAGCACCTTTGTGTTCACCCCAGAAAGTATATAAAGCATCTGGAGATGGATCAATCATAGCTTTAAATTTCTTTTCATCTCCACCTGCAATAACTTTGATTATTTCAGTGATAGATTTGTTTCTTAAAGTTTTACCTTTCTGTAATACAGGATCTTGGAGATCATCGTAGTTGTAAAGTTCCATAGTAACTTGGTTATGACAGTTAGAACAAGTTAATCCTCTTATTTCATTAATAGGATTTCCTTTTTCATCTCTCATACTTACGTTCTTAAGTAAATATTTTCCAATTTCATTTAAGAAGAATGGAGGTTTTACATTTGGATTAGTGTGTGCATCTCTTCTGAGATAACATCCACCGCCTGCAACTCTTTGGTCTCCATTAGAAAATCTTGGATTACCATAATCATCAATTATGCTGTATGGATTATCAACAAGTTTTTCAACTCTTCTTGCCGGTGACTGCCAGTGTGTTGGGTGACAAGCCTGACAGTTTTGTGTTCTGTTAGCTGCATCAGGCATAGGAACGAAAGCCATATGTGCTGCATGCATTGCTTCTGTTAAAGCTTTTGCTTTTACAGTTTTATATCCAGTAGCTGTAGGTCTTGGTTCAACAAGGTTACCAGAAACGTTATCACCGTGACAGTCAGTACAGTTTACGTGTGAAACAGAGCCAAGTCTTAAGTTAGTTGCCTTTGGATTGTACTCTTTCATAAAGTTAGTTCCGTGATGAGCATCATGAAGTTCAAGGATGTTGATAGAACCTTCTGCAAGTCTTGCCATATACTCAGTTTCATCTGGATAATTTTTTATCCAGTAGTTGAATTCTTGTTTGTGTTTCGTTAGACCTTCTTCTCTTGCCATCTTGGAAGCAATACCTTCCCCTGAGTGACATGAATAACAGTTAGGAATATCAACTGGGTTTGTTCCAAAGAATTCGACAGGTTTTCCAGCAACTAAAATCGGTTTTCCATTTTTATCTCTTAACTGAACCATTGAGTATTGGAAAGGCTGAAAATCTTTATTTGTTATTGTCCTAATTGAGCCAGTTCTTTCACTATCATAAAAAGCAGTTAAAGGAAGCCCTAATGCATCCCAGATGTACGATGCAGTTAGTTTGATCGGTACATCTTTAACTTGCGGAACGAGTGTATCTGTAAAGACAATATTTCCACCATCTTTTCCTGCATAGTCCATGTATCCACCATAAAGTGGCTTTCCACTTGGGCCAGCATCAATTGGAACATTAAAATCTTTACCTATTCTGATTCTTTTTTCTTCTTTACTTGCTGCTCCTGGAGGAATAGTTCCTTCAAGGTCTTTATAGATAAACAAGTGAGTCCATACGTAGTTAGCTACGCTATCTCCTGGGTCATTCATATCACCGTCACCGTTAACATCTTTAGGAACAGACCAGTATTTCATTTTATTTCCTTCAGAGTAACGGTTATCTTTAACCCAGTAATACATTTTCACATCATTTGGTGTTAAGAGCTTAGGTATTGCTCCTTTTTCACCTGCTTTTACAGCCTGAGCCTGAATACTGTTGTAAGGTGGGATAACACAACAGTAAGTTATGTCAAAACCAACACAGTGCATTCCAAGCTCATAGTTAATAAAGATGTTATAAGGATTTTTGGGGTTGTATGCTTTTACTTTTTTAAACAACCCTCTTTTAACCTCTACCTTTTCGAGCTGATCAAAACCGAAAGGCGGGTTAGTGTCATAACTTGCGTCTGCATATGCAGAACCAGTCATGGCAGTTACACCTGCTATCGCAGCAGTAGAAAGAAGAAGCTGCCGTAACCTCCTTTTACTCATAATAAAAACCTCCTAAAAGTATTGAAATAAATTTTGTATTCAAATATTCATATGTGTTAAAGTAAATATTAACTTATACACAATTTTCGTTATTTAAAGATATATTATATATATTAGTATGTCAACAATATAAATTAATTGTAATATGTTTATAATATTTTCCATTATATTAAGTAATTGGAAAGTAAATAAGTTTACTGTTTCCAAATGTTAGGGGGTCCATGATAAATGTTCGAAAGATTTTTTGAGTTACTTAAATTTAACCAATATTTATTCAATAAACAATCCACTGTTATTTTTTTCTTAATACTCTTTTTTCTTGGATTTAAATTTTTTATTCATAATATTAATTTTAATGATAACCATTCTGTATCAGAATTACAAGTAAGCCTAAGTAACGATAATATAGAGAAACTAATAACTGTTCCTTATATTGGAGAGAAAACGGCAATTAAGATAATAGAACTAAAATTTAGAAATGGAAAAATAATAAAAGAAGATTTAAAAGAATTTAGAAATTATAAAAAGTTTCAATACTACATAAAAGAGTGAGGTAGAAGGGATGCTATTAGAAAATATGTCATATATAGAAGTAGAAGCTTATTTGTCCGAAAAAGATATTATTCTTATTCCTATTGGTTCTGTAGAGCAACACAGCCCTTGTGGACTTATCGGAACAGATTTTATAACTGCTGAAGCTATTGCAAGGGAAGTTGGAAGAAGGATGGATATAATCGTAGCACCTACACTTCCTTATGGAATGTCTCAACATCATATGGCATTTGCAGGTTCTGCCACTTTTTCACCTGAAACGATGATTTCTGTAATCAAAGATATTACAAAATCTTTCGTCTCCCATGGATTTAAAAAGATTGTATATATAAACGGACATGGTGGAAATATTAATCCAGTAAAAACTGCTTTTGATAGTTTAAAATACGAAGATACACCAGGACTTTTCGAAATAATATCATGGTTTTTATTACCTGAGGTTCAGGAAATAGAAAAAAGTTTATTTCAGGATAAAAATGGACATCATGCCACACCTGGTGAAGTATCTATCACCAAATACTTGAGACCAGAAACATTTAAAACAAAATCAACCAGGAAAAAAGAGATAGAACATTTTAACGTTTACTGGCCTTTATCAAAAAGAGAAATGAAACTTTTTTATCCAGATGGTAGAATGGAATCTGCACCTTGGCTTGCCAAAGAGAACTATGGAAAATTGATAATGGAAGAAGCAATAAGAGTGATAATGGATAGAATAAGAGAAATACTAAAAATAACAGTTGTTTAAAGGAGTAATAATGGAAACAAAACTTTTAGATATGTTTGAACTTCAAGAAACATTAAACAAAAAAATCAATCCAGAATGGAGAAAAATAAGAACAAAAAAAGATTTTGCACGTGCTACATGGATAGAATGTGCTGAACTTGTGGATAGTCTTCCATGGAAATGGTGGAAAAAAATGGAACCAGACATGGAGAATGTTCAGATAGAAGTAGTTGATATATGGCATTTTGTTATGTCATATCTTCTTTTAGATTATGAAGATATAGGAAAATTGCTTGAAGCTGAAGAGATCGAAATGTTCAAAAAAGGAATAAATGAAGATTTTCATAATATTCCAATTGATGGATCATATATCAACCATTATTTAGCAGAAACAGATAAAAATGAAAAACTAATATGGACTGCTGAAAGGGTTGCAGAGGCTTTCTTAGAACAGAATCTGAATGAAGGTTTATTCTTTTTTGGATTACTTGTGAGAAATACAATTTCATTTGAAAAACTTTATTTGCTATATATTGGCAAAAATGTATTAAACCATATAAGACAAGAGATGGGATATAATAAAGGAAACTATAAAAAGACAATAAACGGAATGGAAGATAACCAGTATCTTTTTAAAATAGTTAACGAAGTTGAAAATAAAGATGAATTAGAGAAAAAAATAAGAGAAGCATTTAAAACACTACACCAGGAGGTATAGACAATGGATCCATATGGTTACATGATAAGTCAGTTGTTCTGGCTAATTTTTCTTATCTTGCTAATTTATCCTATGATGAAAGCCCAGTCATTACAATGGGCAAGGGATAAGCTGATTAGGGCTATAGAAGCCAAAAGAAAATCCCGTGTTATTACTATGATCCATAGACAGGAAAGTCGTTCGTTTTTAGGATTTTTTATGATGCGTTTTATTACCATTGAAGATTCTGAGCAGGTTTTAAGAGCTATTAGGCTCACACCGAAAGACATGCCTATAGATTTTATTATCCATACCCCAGGTGGACTTGCTTTGGCGGCAACACAGATAGCAAATGCACTTGCAAGTCACGAAGCTGAAGTTAGAGTAATAGTTCCCCACTATGCAATGTCTGGAGGAACTTTAATCGCATTGGCTGCAGACAAAATAATAATGGATCCTCATGCAGTTCTAGGGCCTGTTGATCCACAATTAGGACAGGAACCTGCAGCATCTATAGTAAAAGTTGAAGAACTAAAAGAATACAAAGATATAGAAGATGAAACAATTGTAAAAATAGATATGAGTAAAAAGGCATTAAAACAGATGAAAGAAAATGTCACAAATCTACTGATCAAAAAAGGCTTTGATAAAGAAAAAGCAGAATATATAGCAGAAGAATTATCACAGGGAAAATGGACTCACGATTATCCGCTAACTGTGGATTATTTAAAAGAATTAGGACTGAACATATCAACAGATGTTCCTGAGGAAGTTTACGCATTAATGGATCTGTATCCTCAGCCTTCAGGTGGTCCTCCATCTGTACAATACATTCCTGTTCCTTATCAGAGACCAGGTAATACAGGAAATGTTGGGAAGTAAAGGTAGAAATTGGAATTTAAAAGGGTTAGACATTACTTTATAACAGGTTTATTTGTTTTAATTCCAATAGCTTTAACAATATGGGTGGTTATCGCCACCCTTTCTTTTGTTAATAATCTTTTCCTTCCTTATCTTCGTTATATTTTGCCTATACCTGACATTCCTGGAATAGGTGTTCTCATAACGCTGGCTATAGTTTTTGCTGTCGGATTTTTGGCAGAAAATTATTTTGGCAAAAAGATTATAGAACTATGGGACACGGTAGTATGTAAAATTCCTTTTGTAAGAACAATTTACTCTGCCACAAAGCAGACAATGGAAAGTCTTTTTTCTAAAAAGAAAAACTTTTCCAAAACTGTTTTTGTAAGATTTCCAGATCAAAAATCTTTATCAATCGGATTTGTTGCTAATAAACTTCAGATGAATGGTGAGTGGTATTATGCAGTTTATGTTCCAACTGCTCCAAATCCCACATCAGGATATACAATATTTTATAAAGTAAAAGATGTAATTCCTACAAACCTCACTGTTGATGAAGCAACAAAAATTATTCTTTCAGGTGGGCTTGCCATCAAAAAAGATATTAAATTTCTGTCAGAGGATGAGCAGGGAAACCATGTCTCAAACGATAAAGATGAACCGTATTCACCAGAAGAGAAGCAACAGTCATAGGCCCTACTCCACCTGGAACAGGAGTAATTGCAGAGACTTTTTCTTTGAGTTTTTCAAAATCTGTATCGCCTACAAGCTTTCCATTTTCTAATTTGTTTATTCCAACATCAATAACGACCGCTCCTTCCTGAACCATATCTGCTGTGATGAGTTTAGGTTTTCCAACTGCAACAATAAGTATTTCTGCTGCTAATGTATGAGATTTTAAATCTCTTGTGTTTCTATGGCATACGGTAACAGTTGCCTCTTCATTTTTCAAAAACAGCAAAGACATTGGTTTACCAACAATATTGCTGGCTCCAACGATAACAACATCTTTTTTAAAAGTAGGTATTTTATAATGTTTTAACATTAACCATATACCTAAAGGCGTACAAGGTATAACACCGTCTTTAACATTGGTAGCTAATTTACCCATATTTAAAGGGTGAAATCCGTCAACATCTTTTGTCGGTGAAATTGCTTCTATAACTTTTTGTGTATGAATGTGAGGAGGAAGTGGAAGTTGAACTAAAATTCCATCGATGTCATCGTCGTTATTAAGTTTTTCAATAAGTTTTAATAACTCTTCCTCTGTTGTTTCAGAAGGTAATTTTAGACATAAAGAGTTTATCCCCACTTCTTCTGAAGATTCTCTTTTATTTTTAACATAAACATTACTGGCAGGATCATCACCAACTAAAATCACTGCAAGAGATGGCGGTCTTAAACCGTTTTTTATATATCCGTTTATTTCTTTTTTTAATAACTGTTTTATCTCTGAAGCAACTGCTTTCCCATCAAGTAATATCATGTGTTATTGTTCCTCCAAATCATTGGAAATCATAAGATTAATATTATACAACAATATGGAAGTATAAATTTTATGAGGAAATTGCCCTCGTTTTGAGGGCATTAAGATTTTACGAGTTCTAAAAACTGTTCTTCATTTAATGTTTTTATACCTAATTTTTGTGCTTTTGCCAGTTTTGAACCTGGAGTTTCTCCTACCACAAGGTATGTTGTTTTATGGCTGACAGAGTTAGAAACTTTACCTCCTAATGTTTCCACCATCTCTTTTGCTTTCTCCCTTGAACAACAAGACAGTGTTCCTGTAAAAACAAATGTCATATCTTTTAACTTTCCTTCTTCTTCTTTTTCTTCTTTACAGGTTTGAACACCTAATTCTTTAAGTTCATGTATCATTTTTATATTCTGTTCATTGTGGAAAAAATCATAAATGCTTTTTGCAACTACATATCCGATATCTTCTAATGATTCTAACTGCTCAATTGTCCAGTCTTCAAGTTCCTCTACACATTTTATATTTTCTGCTAATGTCCTTGCCGTAACCTGTCCTACGTATCTTATGCCTAATCCGTAAATAAGTCTGTGGATAGGTCTGTGTTTAGATTCTTCTATTGATTTTCTAAGATTTTCTGCTGATTTTTCACCGAATCCTTCAAGCTGTTTTATTTTTTCAAAATCTAATCTGTATATATCTGGAATTGTTCTTAAAAGTCCTAAATCATAAAATCTTTCTACAATTCTTGGCCCTAAACCTCGAATATCCATTGCATCCTTTGATGCAAAATGAGCTATTCTCTCTTTTACCTGAGCTGGACAGTTTGCGTTTACACATCTCCAGACTGCTTCTCCTGGTGGCTTAACTAAAGGTGATCCGCAGGACGGACAGTATTTAGGAAATACTATCGGTTTCTCATTCCCAGTTCTTGCTTCTTTAATAACTTTTACCACGTAAGGAATAACATCTCCGGCTCTTTCGATAAGTAATAAATCTCCGATTCTTATATCTTTTTCTTTTATAAAATCCTCATTTATCAATGAAACTGAAGAAACGGTCACCCCTCCTATCTCAACTGGTTCTAACTTTCCTACAGGAGTTACTGCTCCAGTTCTTCCTACCTGAAATACCACATCTAAAAGTCTTGTTGTTGCTTGTCTTGCTCTAAATTTAAAAGCTATTGCCCATCTTGGATGATGAGATGTTGCACCTAAAATATCGTATAATGAAATGTCGTTTACTTTTATAACCATTCCATCTATTTCATAAGGATAACTGTCTCTTTTTTCCTGCCATTCGTTACAATAATCTATAACTTCATCTATATTTTCACATACTTTTATTTCTTTATACGGGGATTTAAAACCAAGTTCATAGAGCATCTTTATAGATTCGTGATGTTTTTTAAGTTTTGTTCCCAAAAGGTTATTTCCGTTTTCGTCAACTGCGTAGGTGATTTGATAAACGAATGCTTCTAAGCCTCTTTTTGCAACCTCTTTAGGATTTTGAAGTCTTAAGGAGCCTGCTGCAGCATTTCTAGGATTAGCAAATGGTGGAAGTCCTTCTTCTAAACGTTCTTGATTTATTTTTTTAAATAGATCTTTTCTGATCAGAACTTCCCCTCTAATTTCTATAGTTTTAATTCCATACCGTTTGAAATCTGCAGAAAGTGGAATTGTTTTTATAACTTTTAGATTAGGTGTAATGTCTTCACCTACAACTCCGTCTCCTCTTGTTGCACCTCTTATAAAAAGGTTATTTTCATAAACAAGAGCAATTCCTGCCCCGTCAAATTTTGGCTCTACAGAATACTCAATTTCTGTTCTTTTTGTTATCTCTTTTACTCTTCTATCAAAATCTCTTAAATCATCCTCGTTATAAGAGTTTTCTAAAGAAAGCATAGGTGCCAGATGTCTTACAGGTGGGAACTCCTTTGTTAAACCACTTGCCACCCTTTGTGTAGGTGAATCAGGGGTTATAAGATCAGGATATTTTTCCTCTATCTCAATCAACAAATGAAATAGTTTGTCATACTCATAGTCTGAAATAACAGGATTTGCAAGAACATAATAACGCCAGTCATGATATTTAATAACTTCTCTAAGTTCCTCTGCTATTTTTCTTGCTTCTTCTTTTGTTTTTATATCTTTTATAGAAATTTTTAAAAGTTGTCTCGTTTTTTCTATCAGTCTTTTTTCTTCTTCTTTTGTATACATCTTTTTACCTCGCTAAATTTGGAAATATGGATTTTTTAATAAATTTTCAACTTTATTGAACAACAAAGGTTTTGAAAAATAATAACCCTGGCCATAGTCACAGTTAAGATCTTTCAGTAATTTTGCCTGTTCCTCTGTTTCAATTCCTTCTATAACTGCTTTACTTTGCAGGTTATGTGATAATTCTATTATAGATAGAACGATAGCTTTGGTTTTTTTATTATTTAAAATATCTGATAAAAATGATTTATCTATTTTTAAAAAATCGAATGGAAATTCTTTTAGGTAATTTAACGAAGAGTATCCTGTTCCAAAATCATCGATTGCAATTGAAAAGCCCAAATCCTTTAATTTATTAAGTATTTTTCGTGTTTTTTCAACATTTTGGATCAAAATACTTTCTGTTATTTCAAGTGTTACTCTATCCTTTTGAGGCAGATTTTTAGTTGTTTCCTCAATAAATTTTATGAAATCTTCGGACTTTAACTGTTCTGATGAAATATTTATTGTAATTTTAAAATCATCAAACCCTTTTTCTTTCCATATTTGTATATGATTTATTGCTTTTTCTATTATCAGTTTTCCTAAATTTATAATTTCACCTGTTTCTTCTGCAATCTGTATGAATTTTTCAGACGGTAATGTTCCAAATTTTTTGTTTTCCCATCTTACTAAAGCTTCAAAACCTTTTAACTTACCTGTTTGTAAGTTTACAATAGGCTGATAATAAAGGATAAATTCATCTTTATTCTTTTCTAAGGCAGTTTTTAATAATTCTTTTAATTTTATCTTTTCTTCTATCTGTTTTCCTAATTTATAAGAGAAAAACATGTATTTACTTTTGTTTTCTTTATTTGAAATATTTTTTGCATGATTCATTGCAATTTCTGCATTCTTTATTAGGTCTTCTGCTGTTTTCCCGTCATATGGATAAATAGTTATGCCGATACTTGCTGTTAATGAAATTTCTTTGTCTTTTAGTGTTATAGGTTTTTCTATAGAAGAAATTATTTTTTCTGTTATTTTTGAAACAGCTTCTATTTTTTCTAGTTTAGGGATTATTACGCCAAATTCATCACCACTTAACCTGCCAATTACATCATCTTCTTTTAACAACTTTTTAAGTTGTTGTCCTGTTATTTTTAGTATGTAGTCTCCAGTTGCGTGTCCATAAAGGTTGATTATTTCTTTAAACTTGTTAATATCTATGTGGAGAAATGCCAATGAATAGTGGTTAGATCTTGCAAGTTTTATCAATTCTTTTAACTCTTCCAACAAAAAGTTCCTGTTGTAAAGTCCAGTTAACTCATCATGTGAAGAAAGGTAAGCTAACTTTTTTTGAAGGTCTTTTTGTTCTGTTATATCAAGGGCAATTCCAATTCCAGCTGGCCTTCCTTTGTAGGTGACAGTATTTGAAACAACATAAAGATCACGGTATTCACCGTTCTTATGTTTTATTCTCAGATAGTGATGAGCTTCTAATTTTTCACCTCTTTCTCTTCTCTCTATTATCTTTTCTACCGTCTTATAATCATCTGGATGTAGTAGATTCATAGGTTCCATCTTTTTAAGTTCATCTATTGAATATCCAGATATCCTTTCAGTAGCTTTATTTATGTAAACAAATTTTCGATCTTGATAAAGATAAATCCCTGCCGGAGACAGGTCTGCTAGAGTTGAGAAAATTTCCGAATTGCTATTAAAATCCTCACTACAGTTTTTGATCTTTTCTAAAATTTCATCAATTGATTGGATAACATTTTCAATTTTCTGTGTTATTTTTTCTGTCATTTCATAAATAATTAACCTTTTAATATTTCTATACTATGACTCGTTCCAATTCTATCTGCCCCTGCTTTTATCATTTCAACTGCTGTTTTAAAATCTCTAATTCCACCTGCAGCTTTTATTTTTATTTTTCCTTTAGATAGCTCTTTGAAAAGTTTTATATCTTCAATTTTTGCACCTTCTGGAGCAAAACCTGTTGATGTTTTTATAAATTCAGCACCAGACTCTATAACGATTTCCACTGCTTTTTTCTTTTCTTCTTCGGTAAGATACGCTGTTTCCACTATTATTTTATGAACACAGTTTTCCGTGTAGCAAACTAATGTTCTGATTTCTTCTAAAACATAGTTGTAGTCGCCTGATTTAAAAGCACCGATATTCCATACTATATCAAGCTCATGGGCACCGTCCATTTGTGCAGAGGTAGCTTCTATCAGTTTTGTTTTTAAAGTATTTGCTCCTAATGGAAACCCTATTACCGTACAGATTTTTATATCTGAATCTTTTAAGATTTCTCGGACTTTCCTTACGTGGAAAGGATTTATACATACAGAATAAAATCCAAATTCTATAGCTTCTTTACATACTTTTTCTATATCAGAATATGTTGCCGTTGGTTTGAGTAATGAGTGATCTATGTATCTTGCAATATTTATTGCTGTTTCCATAGGCTTTACCTGTGTTTTTTATTTTTCAAATACAAAACTGTGCCATAAATCTTCAGGTTTTTCTTCTGATTCTGGCTTTGATTTATGTTCTATCAGTTTTAAATTATTCTCTTCTGCTAATTTTAGCAACTCATCTTTTTCATTTTTAAAAATTCCAGAAATAATAAGATATTTATCAAAATGTTTAACAATGTCTTTAAAATATTTTCTGAAAATATCTATCTGAAGGTTCGCTAACACAACGTCATATACACCTTCAATCTGTTCTATACTTCCTAACTTACATTGAACTTTTACTTCGTTTTCCCAAGCATTGATTTTACATTCTTCTATTGCTTTTTCATCTATGTCAACGGTGTCTACTTTTGAAGCCCCTAATTTAAAGGCACCGATTCCTAAAATCCCTGTTCCACATCCCACATCGAGGACTGTATTTCCTTCTTTTATATACTTTGGTAAAAGTGATAACACAAGCTGTGTTGTGGCATGCATTCCTGTTCCAAAAGACATTCCTACTTTTATTTTTATTGGAATAAACTCATCGCCTTTGTAAATTTCCCATTCTGGAATTATGATAAACGGTGGAACTTTTATAGGTTTGAAATCTTCTTTCCAGACTTCTTCCCAGATTCTATCTTCAACATATTCTTCATCAACGATTTTTCCTTCGCCGATATCTTCAAAAATACAGTTTAAACCTTCTCTAAAAGGAATTTCTTCTTCTTTTTCTGTATAAACTGCAAATTTTACATTCTGATTATCTCTTTCTAAAACTTCTACACCATATCCGTTAAATTCCACTAAGAATATTTCAAATTTGTCTTCAGGAATTTCACATATGAATTTTTTCATTATTCACCTTTTTTAATTTTAAAGATTAGATTTCCATAAATATCAAAATATGATTCAACTGAAAGCATTATATCATTGTATTTATAATCAAAAAATATGCTGTTTAGAACTGTTACTTCTCCGTCACTTTTTATCTTAATTTTTCGGATAAGGGTGGCTTCGTTTGTTTTTAGACAGTATATGATTTTTAGATGGTGCCCATCATGATGGGGAATTGTTTCTACTTTTTCTATTTCTGGAAGGGGGAGTGTCTCTACCCCTTCCATCCAATCTTCATAAAGATCTTCTACTTGTGTTTCTATTTTAAAATTTTGATATTTTTCTAAATTTTCTTTTTCTTCTATAAACTTTTGTTCAAAAACTGGTTTTAGTTCTTTCAGGAACTCGTTGAACTTATGTTCTACTTCCTTTAGAACATTATCATCCACTTATTTTCTCCAGATTTTATTTTTCTCTATCTTTACCTTTATAATTATTATAAATATAATCTTCTATTCTTACCAATGTAACTTTAGGAATTTTTACAAGTGCATTTTTCTGGCTTTCTAAATCATCTTCGTATCTTTTCTTTATTTCTTCCTGGATATACTCTAAGAGATATTCCATCTGCTGTTGTAATTGATTTATCTGCTCTCTCATTCTGAGTATCGTATCAACACCTGCAAGGTTTACTCCTAACTCTCTTGTCAAGAACAGTATAAACTCAAGTTTTTCTATGTCTTCTTGAGAATAAAGTCTTGTTTTACCTTCTGTTCTTGAAGGTGTAAGTAAACCTTCTCTCTCATATAATCTCAATGTCTGAGGATGTATATTAAACATCCTTGAAACTGCACCAATCATATATAATGGTTCTTTTTTGTCTCTTTCTTTGTATCTTCTATTCATGATGCTTCACCTCTTTATTTCTTTTTTGTAAATCTTTCTGGAACTGGTAATTCTTCTTTTAATTCTTTTACAAGCTTTTTAGCTTTTCTTGATAAATCTTTTTCTTTCGGAATTATTACATTTACTACTAATATCAAATCACCATATCCAGAAGACTTAAGTTTTGGCATTCCTTTCCCAGGAATACGAACGGTTTCTCCACTCTGTATTCCAGACGGAATCTCAACTGTTTCTGTTGAACCATCAATAAGTGGAACTTCAATCTTTGTTCCTAATATTGCTTCGGCAACATTTATATTAACTTTTAGATATAGATTATCTCCTTTTCTTTCATATAGCGGATGAGGGAGAACATTAACTATTACCCATAGATCCCCTGCTACACCACCAAATCTTCCACTATGTCCTTTACCAGGCACTCTTAATTTTGTTCCGTTATCTACGCCAGGAGGAATTCTAACTTTTATTGTTTCTTTTTGTAATACAAGCCCTCTTCCGTTACATGCTTCACAAGGCTCCTTCAGATAGCCTGTTCCACCACATCTTGGACAGGTTTGTGTTATATGCATAAATCCTTGTGCATATGTTACCTGACCTGCTCCACCACATTCTGGACATACTTTCGGCTCACTTCCTGCTTTTTCTCCTGTCCCAGCACATTTTTCACAAACAACATATCTTGGAACTTCAAGGGTTAAGGTTGTTCCTTTATATGCATCTTCAAGGGATATGGTTACAGTTTGATATATGTCCTCACCTTCTTCTCTCTGGTAAGTTCTTTCTCTTCTTCTACCTGAGGATCTTCTTCTTCCTCCTCCAAAGAAACCACCTAAAAGATCTTCTAATATATCGTCTAATCCCATATCTCCGAATCCACCGAATCCTTCAAATCCGCCGAATCCAGCACCTTCTCCACCGCTGGCTCCACTGAATGCAGCATGTCCAAACTGGTCATACATTTTTCTTTTTTCTGGATCAGATAATACCTGATATGCTTCACTTACTTCTTTGAACTTTTCCTCAGCTTCTTTGTCATTTGGATTTAAGTCTGGATGATATTTTCTTGCAAGCTTTCTGTAAGCCTTTTTTATTTCATCTGCAGAAGCATTTCTGCTTACTCCTAAGACTTCGTAATAATCTCTTTTTCCTGCCATCGCTTGCCTTTCCTCTTTTTATTATTTTTAGAATCTAAATTTTCTGGTAATAATATATAATTTTAGTCTATCTTTGTCAAGTTTTTAGATGTAGAATTTATAAAAAATTTAAAGTTATGGTATAAATTTTGTCGGCGAAATTTGAAAAATTGTTGATTTAATATATATATTATTAAAATTAAACTAAAATTCTAATGGGAGTTAAGAAATGGATAACAGTTGTAGAGAAGAAGGTAAAAATTTTCAAAAACTTGTTGATATTGTTGCGAGACTAAGAAAAGAATGTCCTTGGGATAGAGAGCAGACAAATCAATCTATAAAAAACAACTTGATAGAAGAAGCATATGAGCTTTTAGAAGCTATAGAGCAAAATGATGATGAAGCTATGATTGAAGAGCTTGGAGATGTTTTACTTCAGGTGGTTTTTCACTCTCAAATAAAAAAAGACAAAGGAAAATTTGATATTAATGATGTTATCAACCATTTAATTGAAAAATTAATTAGAAGACATCCTCATGTTTTTGGAGAAAAAGAATCAAAATCTGCCGAAGAAGTTTTAAAGCAGTGGCATAAAATCAAACAAAAAGAAAAAAATAGAGAATCTATATTGGATGGTATTCCAAAAAGAATGCCAGCTTTACTTCGTGCAGTTAAAGTTCAAAATAGGGCAAGGAAAGTCGGATTTGATTGGCAGAATATGGATCAGGTGATGGAAAAATTAGAAGAGGAGATTCGAGAATTTAAAGAAGCTAAGACACCTGAAGAAAAGAAACATGAATTAGGAGATATTTTAATTGCAGCTACTAACCTGGGAAGATTTTCAGATATAGATCCTGAAGAAGCTTTACACGAAGCAACAGATAGAATGATTGAAAGATTTCAGTATATAGAACAAAAAGCTAAAGAACAGGGAAAAGAGTTAGAGGAGATGAGTCTTGAAGATATGGACAAGCTATGGGAAGAGGCAAAAGGTAAGGGATTATAGACTTCATAAAACATTTATATTGGACGAAACAAGTAAAATTTATAAAGAGATAAACTACTGCATAAACGCAAAAGAAGATTTTATTGCAAATTTAGGACATTCCACGATACTTTTTCAATATAAAGGAATAAAGATTTTAACTGATCCTTTTTTAAGCCCTCATATTTTTGGAATAAGAAGACAAAAACCAGCATTAAACCCAAATATTCTACCGAAAGTTGATTTTATTCTTATATCTCATGCCCATTATGATCATCTTGATATGAGGACGTTAAGAAGACTGAAAAGAAACACAACTCTTATTATTCCTGAAAATGTTAAGCCAGTTATAGGTAGAACACATTTTCGTAATATTGTTGAGATGAAAGTCGGTGAAGAGTATATAGAACAGAATGTAAAAATAACTACTCTTCCCGTTAAACATAATAAAGGTCGTTCTATTCTTTTTCCGAACACAGGTGTTCAAAGCTATCATATCCAGATAGAAGATAAAACATTTTATTTTGGTGGAGATAGTGCGTATTTTGAAGGATATAAAGAGATTGGTAAAAATTATCATATAG
>JALVEZ010000042.1 GCA_027030405.1 Hydrogenothermaceae bacterium
TAACAGAAATTTTACGTATATACTCTTTTTTAACGATTACCGGAACATTATTTCCTCCAGTTCCCATCTTTGCAGGTAACGTTGGAAATACTCTCGGATTTACCTTGATAGAGGCCCTCGACGGTCTAATTTCGGAAGCTATTAAAAAATCTTTATTAGCAAATTCCGAGATAGATATACCTTTTCGGTTCAAATTAAAAAGTAGATTTTCGATAGCTTTTTCTGTAGGTTTTAAGTAATCTGCATAGAATGAAAAATCTATAATTTCATCTAATTTTTTTAATTTTACTTTTGGTAACTGGAAGTGAAACTTTTTGAATTGTTCCTTTTTTTTAAAACCAACAATAAAAATTCTATTTCTGTTTTGAGGAATTCCGAAGTCTACGGCATTAAGCAAATCGTACCATATATTATAACCTAGGTCTATCAATATATTCTTAATAATATCAAAAGTTTTTCCTTTATCATGTGATATAAGTCCGGGTACATTTTCAAGGATAAAAATTTCCGGTTGATGATAAGCTAAAATACGGGCTATATCAAAAAATAAGGTCCCTCTTGCATCTTCAAATCCTTTTCTATAACCGGCTGTACTAAAAGGTTGGCAAGGAAAACCTGCACATAAAATGTTATGTTTAGGTATATCTTTTTCACTTATTTTTGTAATATCTCCTTCTGGGTAATCCCCAAAGTTTTCATAATAAGCCCTTGCAGCTTTATCTATTTCAGAAGAAAAAACACATTCGGCTCCTTCCTTTTCTAAAGCGATTCTAAAACCGCCAATTCCGGCAAAGAGATCGATAAATGCAAGTTTTTTAGACATTTGCTAAACTTCTATTTTTTAAATTTTTTAAAATATTTAATACAGATTCAGCAATAGCTTCTGATAATAACGGGGGTACTGCATTAGCAATCTGCTGATATTGCGAAGTTTTTGAACCTTTAAAAATAAAGTTATCTGGAAAAGATTGCAATCTTGCAGCTTCCCTTACGCTTAAACATCTATCATAGATCGGATGTATTATCATAGATTTGATAGGATGCTTAATAGTGACAGACGGTGAGTTCAGATCAAGTCTTTTGTATAGATTGCTGTGGTTTCCACCAGGTCTAATATCTTTGGGAATGTTTTTCCAGTTCCCACCGGGAGGTACAAATTTCATTCTTTCTATTACTATTTTGCTATGTTTAGGAAGCTCGTGATTAAATATTTTTTTAGCATCTTTTCTAATTTTTTTGGTAAATCTGTTCAAAGTTGATCCATATTCAAGTTCTCCGAACGGAGAATCTGCATTAGGTAGGTCAATGATAGCTTCTCCTACCGTTATAGGTTTTTCTGCAAATAAAGGTATGCCAGTATCTGTTTCTGAATATTTAGGCAGAGGCCAAATTTTACTAACAGGTATCTTTATATCCTTCCTGATCCCTACTATAAAAACTCTTTCTCTTTTTTGGGGAACTCCAAAAAGATGGGCTTTTAGAATATTAATTTCAATATTGTAAATATTTTTTAATTTTTTAATTAATTCGTCTTTAAAGTAAATTCCTTTTGGATTTTTCATGCTGAGAAAACCTTTTACATTTTCCATTATGAAAATTTTTGGTTTTAATATGTCTACTATACGTGCAAATTCCATAACTAAGAAATTACGATCGTCGCATGGTTCCCTTGTCCCACATACTGAAAAACCTTGACAAGGAGGTCCTCCAATTATCACATCTATATTCTTAAAACCGTACTTTAATAGAGAATCGCTATTTATTTTTTGTATGTCTTCTTTAAAAAAAACCGTTTCAGGAAGATTAAAAGTGTATGTTTCTGCAGCATCATCCCAAATATCGTTTGCAAATACGATCTCAAACTCTTCAAATTCGTGAAAACCTAAACTGAACCCACCTACTCCACTGAACAAATCGATGACTTTTATTTTTTTCATCAGTTTTCTCCAAAATGTATAAAAAAATTATATCATAAAAAATATCCCAATTTGGGATATCAGTAAAGAACATCTTAGAATATAATTATTATGAAAAGATATTCGGAAATACAAGAGTTATTAAAAGAAGCTTTTCTAAAGAATTTAAGAAACGCAAGAAAAAAAGCAGGTCTTTCTCAAAAAGAAGCTGCTGATAGGATGGGAAAACCCCAATCGTTCATAGCAAAAATCGAATCTGGCGAAAGAAAATTATCTCCTATAGAAATATTTTTACTTTCGAAAATATACAATGTTGAAGTCGGTGCATTTTTTGAAGGCATGGGGGAAGTATGGGAAAGGGAAAAGAAAAAGAAATAGTTAATTATTTAAATGGAAAGAGGTATAAGGATTTATGCCCTGTATGGCAGTCGCTGTGCAAAGAAATTAACCCACAAGTTGTCCCAAACGATGAAGTAATAGCTGAGGAAATCGCTGGAAATTTCAAAGCTGATTTAAAAATCAAAATAGGGGATAAAGAAGCATGCCTCAGCGCAAAAGATGGTTCAGGGAACAGCGTTCATCAAGAACCTCTTCCAGAATTCCTGAGATTTTGCAAAGAACAACTTTCGGCTTCGCAGGAAGTTTTAGAGGAAATACGATGGTTTATTTGCGAAAGAAAAGACGCAAGAAAACTTTATAAAGAAAAACCTTATGTGTTTGATAAGCTAAATGATTTTTTCGAAAAACATCTGAAAATTCTTTTAGAAAGGTTTTTAGTTACAGGATTATATGTAGAAAATACAGCAGATTATATTTACTACGGAAAAGTTGAAGAAGGTGTATATACAGAACTGCGATCTGCAATAGAAGTGATAACGAACAACAAAAAAGATAAAAAATTACATCCTTATTTAAAAAAGAGAAACCACATATATATAGGACCTCTAACGTTCCAAGCATGGGGCAGAACATCTAAAAAGAACAGAGGTAATATACAAATAAAATGGGGCAAAATAAAAGAAAACATTGAATACATAAATAAATTAAAGGGAAAATGAATGGGAGAAATTCACTATAAAGCTTTAAATGATGAAATAGAACTGGTTAAAAAAATTAATAAAATGGAACAAAATAAAATTATTGAAATTTTTAAAATTCCACCAAATTACTCAAAAGGGAAAAAAATATACGCTGTACATGTACAAACAAAGCAAGAATCTCCAATACATAAGAGCAAAATTCACCCTAAAGCAGATGTTTTTCTTATTGCTACAGAAGATAATATAAATAAAGAATATTTATCTGATGTAGAAATATTGTGTTCTTTGAAATATGAATCTATACCTGGAACAGGAATTTCAGTAAAGCAAGAAGGATCTAAGAATTATACTTTAGTAAAAATTTCCCCAGTACCTTTTAAACATATTTTTGGAAACGCAGAATTAGGGGCAGCAGCTTCTTTGTATATAGAACCAAATGATAAAAATCTAAATGTAATAAAAGGATGGGGTACAGATAGGAGTTCACTGGAAGAATTTTTAATCAAGGAAGGAATAATAAGCTCTATAGAATTTGATTTAAACTCAGCAGATTCGTTGAAAAAAATAAAAGAAGGGGCTATAGAGAAAATAATAGAAATCATCGAAGGAAATAAAAAACTTAAGGATCGGCTATTATGGGGTATAGGGATATTCCGAGAACCTTATTGTGCTCATTTTTTCTACCAAGATTGCAAATTATCACATAAAGAAGATACAGAGATAAAGTTCTCTGTAACCACCGGTTCTGGCAGATCTAGGGAAGATTATACAATTGTTTTAAAACCAAAAAAAGTACATCAAAGAAAATATGAAAAGTTATGCTGATAAAAAGATTTTTGTAGAAAAATTATTAGCTTGGTGGAATAAAAACAAAAGAAATTTTTTCTGGAGAGAAACTACAGATCCTTATAAAATATTTGTAGCAGAAGTTTTGCTTAAAAAAACAACATCTTCACAGGTAAAACAAATATACAGCCAATTTGTTAAAACTTTCCCTACAGTAAAAGATCTATATATGGCAGACGATGAAACAATCATGAAAATAATTAAACCGTTAGGTATGTATAAACAGAGAACTAAGCAGTTAAAATCAGCTGCAGAATATATAATTAAGAACTTTTCAGGAGAATTTCCAATAGAAAAACAGAAACTTTTAAAGGTTCCAGGCGTAGGTGAATATACAGCTAATGCAATTTTATCATTTTCATCTGGATATTTAGAGCCTTTATTAGACAGGAATTTTATCCGTATAATAGAACGTATTTTTTGTTTTAGATCAAATAAAAAAAGAGCAAGAAATGATAAAGAATTTTGGAAATTTGCAAAATCTTTAGTAAAGCTGTCAGGTACGCCATATTTTAACTACGCAGTACTTGATTTTGCAGCTTTAATTTGTACAGCAAAAAAACCTAAATGTTCAATATGCCCGATAAAAGAAATCTGCTGCTATTTCCTGAATTTTGGAAATAAACAAAAAATATAGTTTTGCTAAAAAACTTCTGATATTTTGTAAGTAATTAAAATTTGTACAGCTGCAGTTGTACAAAAAATAATACTAAAAAAATTTTGAAAAAAAGCACAAAAGAAATAGGATAGAAACAGGCTCAATATCCTATTTAGAAAGCAATAAAAAATCGGAAAAATAAAAGAATAAGATGTTTTCTCTATTATAAATACATTATCAAAAAAACATTTCCCTTGATATCAAATCTATTTATCTCCCATTTACTGCATCCGATGGAAAAAGATTTATTATTAATTAGCGTCAATTCGGAAATCAAATCAATAAAAAGGTATCATTTTTAACATTGAGAGATAAATCAATCTTAGGTTTGTTTTCTCCAAAATGATAAGCAACTACTGTCATCATCCCACCTTTCATATTTCTTCTTGGTTTAGCAATAAGCTGAATACCTTCAGATAAAAACTCCTCTAAAAGCTCAAACTTTTATCAATTTTTTTTAAGACTTTCTATCGTTTACTCCCTCAGCAGTTAGATCAAAAGAAAGCATCTCTCCT
>JALVEZ010000043.1 GCA_027030405.1 Hydrogenothermaceae bacterium
TGCATTTAAAAATGCTCTTCCGATTCTTTTATCGTATCCCATTCCATCTGCAACCTCATTCACATCTGCACCAACCTTTTCACAAAGGTCTGCTATCATATTGATGTAAGAGATTTTCATTGCAAGAAAAGAGTTTGATGCATGTTTGATTAGTTCCGCTGCAGCAGTATTGGTTATAATCAAAGGAAATCCTTTTTCTGTAAATGGTCTGTAAAGCTCTTCAAAGATCTTTTTTGCTCTTTCTGTTTCTACACCTACAACAATTCTATCTGGATTCATAAAGTCATAAATCGCAGAACCTTCTCTTAAGAATTCAGGATTTGATGCAACATCAAAGTCAACTTCATCATTTTTTAGATATCTTCTGATTGTTCTTTCTACCCACTGGTGTGTATTTACTGGAACAGTTGATTTTTCAATAACAAGTTTATATGTATCCATGTTTTCAGCTATCTGTCTTGATGCCTCTTCAACCTGTGATAAATCTGCTTTTCCTGTTTCACTCTGTGGAGTCCCAACACATATAAAAATAATATCAGAGAATTTAACACCTTCTTTTATATCATCTGTAAAGTGAATTCTCCCTGCAGCGATGTTTCTTTTTAACATTTCAGAAAGCCCAGGTTCATAAATAGGAGACTCTCCCTGACGTAATTTTTCAAGTTTTGAACTCATTTTTTCAACGCACATTACTTCATTACCTAATTCTGAGAAACATGCTGCTGTAACTAAACCTACGTATCCTGCACCAATTACAGTAATTTTCATCTAAACACTCCTTATAATGTATTTATAGATATTATTTTATCACGACTTAGTAATGATATATCCGTATATATTATTGATATGTCTATCTTTAATCAATTTAAATATTTCTCTAATTGTACTTCCTGTTGTCAAAACATCATCAAAAATAAGAACATTTTGATTTTTAAAGTCTGCGTTTTCCTCTATATCAAAAGCCCCTATCAAATTGGTTTCTCTTTCTTCTTTTGAAAGATTCATCTGCATCCGTGTTTCTTTTATCTTTTTGATTCCTTCAAAAATCATAAATTCAGGCACTAACTCTACTAATATCTCTTTCAAATGGTTATATCCTCTGCTTTTCTCCAACTTCTTTGATTGAGGTATATATATTACTTTCGTTATATTTTTAGTTTTTATAAATCTTTTAAAATCATCGGCAATTATATTGGAAATAATTTTGGACATGGTTTTTACTTTATTAAATTTTAGTTCATGTATGATCTTACTGATAGGCGGAGAATACTTTGTATAAACCTGTATATCTTTAAAAAATCGATTTGATAAACATCTTTGGCAGTTTGTTACACCATCTCCACAACTTCTACAGTAAAATGTTTTTTGATGTTTTATTAAGCTGAGACATTTATCACAAAAGTAGTTCTGAGTTTTAAAGAAAAATAATTCCCCACAATTTTCACAAGCATTTGGAAATATACTGTTTAACAACAAATCTCCTTTACTGTAATATATTTAAGAGCTTACTATTTAATAATAATGTATGGTTAATAAATTGGCAAAAATACAGCCTTTTGAAAAATTCACAAAACGATATGATGAATGGTTTGAAAAACACAAATATGCTTATTTTTCAGAGCTTAATGCCCTGAAAAAAGCTTTACCACCTTTCAAAAAAGGTGTCGAGGTAGGTGTAGGCACAGGTCGGTTTGCAAAGCCATTGGGAATTCAGTATGGTGTCGAACCGTCTGAAAAAATGGCGGAAATTGCAAGGAAAAGAGGAATTAAAGTAGTAAACGGAGTTGCAGAAAATCTGCCTTTTAGTGATGAAAGTTTTGATCTTGTTTTGATGGTAACCACAATATGCTTTGTTGATGATCTGGAAAAAAGTTTTAAAGAAGCATATAGAGTGCTCAAGAAAGGTGGTTATATCCTTATCGGATTTATTGATAAAAACAGCCCTTTAGGAAACTATTATCAACAGATAAAAGAGAAAAATCCTTTTTATAAGGACGCTGTTTTTTATTCTACTGAAGAAGTTTTAGATCTATTAAAAAAGGTTGGATTTAAAAATTTTAAAATTTACCAGACCATTTTTCATAAATTAGATGAGATAAATAGCATAGAACCTGTTAAAGAAGGTTATGGTGAAGGTTCATTTGTGGTGATTTTAGCTCAAAAGTAGATATAATTTTAGTATGGAAAGATATTTTAGTATAAAAATAAGAAACTCTTTAGAAGGAAAACATATTTCTGGAAGTGAGAGGATTGTAAAAGAGTCTGAAATCCAAGATACAATAAATTACCTTTATAACAGAGCAAAACACAAGCCTGCAGACAGTATAAACATTAAAATAAATCAAATTAAAAACCCTATCATAAACATAAAAAAAACATTAAAAATAAAAGAGTATAAATTCGATTCTTATTCAGAGGCAAACAGGTTTGCCATTGATCTTCTTAATAACATCACAGGGATCGATAAACTTCGATTAGAAAATCTAATCGATCTTATTCACAAAGGAGCATCATCTGACGGTAGTAATATGCGTGGTGCTATGGTTGTTGATACAAAAGGTAATAGACTTGAGTTTGATAAAAGAAAAGGAGTAAGAACAACAGAAATAGATTTTAAAAATAGGGAAAAAATAGAAAAAGAGTTAATAAAAAAAGGTTTTACCAAAAGAACTGCAGATGCCCTTGCATTAACAACGAAAAATTTGCACCATCCAGATATCATAGCAGAGTACTGTATATCTGATGAACCTGACTATCTGACAGGATATGTATCCACAAAAGAGTTTTACAACAGACTCACTCCTTTAAAAGAAAAAGGAAATCCGAAAGGTGGAAGGATTTATTTTGTAAAAGAGAATACAGATATTAAAAATCTTTACGAATATTTAACCGAAACACCTGTTTTAATAGAGGAACTTGATTTTGATTGAGAAAATCGTTTTAGAAGTTTTAAAAGAATGCGTGTCAGATAAAAAAACCATCTATTATTCAGACCTTGCAAAGTCAGTAAATCAAAAGGCAGGAAAAAAGATTATTCCAGAAAAAGGAACAGCATTAGGAACTGTTCTGTCAAAATATCTTCACAGTTTATGTAAACAGAGTGTAAATCAAGGAAAACCTATGATAGGTTCTGTAGTTGTCTCAAAGAAAAATAATATGCCGTCAGAAGGATACTTTAAGTATGCAGAACATTTATACGGTATTCAGTTAAAATCAGAAAGAGAAAAAGAAATTTTCTGGGAAAACGAGTTAAAAAAATTGTTTGGAGAAATCAGTTGAAAAATGTGTTTATACACGGCTGGAGTTTTTCAAGTCAGATATGGAAAGACTTTTTCGGTATTAAGGATTCTATTTTCTTAGACTTACCATTTCACGGAGAAAATAAAAATTACGTTGAAAAAGATATAATAAACCATTTTGTAAATGATCTTATAAAAAGGCTTGATTCCGATGAAAAGATAAATCTGATAGGCTGGTCTTTAGGAGCATCTATATCTTTTTTAACGGCTTTACAACTCCAAGAAAAAATAAACAAGCTTATTTTAATCGGATTTAGTCCAAAATTTAAAGATAAAAATTTAGGGCATAATCCTGTCGCAATAAAAGCTTTTATGGTTGCATTAAGAACAGCTTTTGAACCGACAATATATACATTCAGGAAAAACGCAGCAGGAGATCCTTTTAAAGAAATTCCTCTACCACAAAAAAATGGAAGTATAAAACTGTTAAAAGAGTTTATAGAACTTAATCTAACCGATAAACTCATCGAACTAAGAACAAAAACAATACTGATCCACGGAAAAGAAGATATAATAATTAATCCAGAAGCAGCAGTTTTTACAGCTAATAGATTAAAAAAATCAGAACTTTTTTTAATAGATGGAAATCATGCACCATTTCTAAAAAATAAAAATTTAATTAAAAAAATTATAGAGGAGTAAAGATGGAAAATATCGATTTACTGATTATAAATGCCCATATCCTTACAATGGATGATAACTTAACAGAATATCCCAATGGAGATATAGCAGTTAAGGACAGGAAAATTTTAGAGATAGGTGAAAATCTATCAAACAAATATAAACCAGAAGAAACAATTGATGCTTCCAATAAAATAGCACTTCCTGGGCTGATAAATACACATACACACGCAGCTATGACTCTGCTAAGAGGATACGGAAGTGATAATCCTTTAAATGTATGGCTTGAACAGTATATATGGCCTGTTGAAGGCAAGTTTGTAAGTTATGAGTTTGTAAAAGATGGGACAGATATAGCCATCTATGAAATGATAAGAAACGGTGTTACAACGTTTGTTGATATGTATTTTTATGAAAATGCAGTTGCAGATTCTATCTTAGAAACAGGTGTTCGAGGTGTTTTATGCACGGGAATATTAGATTTTCCTAATCCTGGGGCAAAAACTCCAGATGAAGGTATTGAAAAAACAAAACAGTTTATACAACAGTATAAAGACAATGAATTTATTTTTCCGTGCATCGGGCCTCATGCACCATATACTTGTTCACCTGAAACACTTCGAAAAGCAATGGCAGTTGCTCAGGATTATGATGTTTTATTTCACATACATGTGGCAGAAACGGAATGGGAAGTAGGCGAGATACAAAAACGGTACGGCACCACGCCTGTCAAACACCTGAACAATGTAGGTGTTTTAAATGAAAGAGTGTTGGCTGCTCATATGGTTCATCCGACTGAGGAAGAGATAGAACTTCTTGCACAGAAAAATGTAAAAGTAGCACACTGTCCAGAAAGTAATCTTAAACTTGCTTCAGGAATTGCACCTGTCCCAGAGATGATAGAAGCAGGAGTAACTGTCGGTGTTGGAACAGATGGGACTGCTTCAAATGATGATTTAGATATAATAGGAGAAATCCATACATCTGCCCTTATACATAAAGGGTACAGAAAAAATCCAGTAGTTATGAATGCAAGACAATCTTTAGCAATGGCAACCAGAGAAGGTGCTAAGGCTCTAAGACTGGAAGATAAAATAGGGACTTTAGAAAAGAATAAATTTGCCGATATTATTTTAATAAATAAAAGCGAGGTTCATTTACAACCTATGTTTGACCCGTACACTCAGATAGTGTATTCAGGAAAAGGATTGGATGTTGATACGGTTGTGGTTCAGGGGAAAATTCTTATGGAAAATCAAGAAGTTACAGTTTTAGATAAAAAAGAAATTTTAGAAAAAGCAAAAATGTGGCGAAATAAAATACAAAATATGGAATAAAAGTATTGACTTATGAATAGATTATGATATAAATTAAGAGTATCAAGTTTTTGCAAAGCAAAAACAAAATTTCAAACAATACTAATTTTTTAGGAGGGTTCATCATGACAAAAGCTGAGTTAGTTGCAAAAGTTGCTGCAGAAGCTGGTTTAACAAAAGCGGCTGCAGAAAGATGTGTTAATGCTGGAATTAACGCATTGGTAGAAGCGTTAGCAAAAGGTGAAAGAGTTGCTCTTCCTGGACTTGGTGTTTTCAACGTAAAAGAAAGAAAAGCTAGAAAAGGTAGAAACCCAAGAACAGGTGAAGAAATCAAAATACCTGCAAGAAAAGTTGTTACTTTTTCTGCTGCAAAAGCATTAAAAGAAAAATTAAACAAATAATTTCCACAATAAAAGGGGCTTTTGCCCCTTTCATTTAAAAAGGAGAAAACCTCATAAGACTCGATAAATTTCTCGCACATCAAGGATTCGGCACAAGAAAGGATGTCAAAAAACTGATCAAAAAAGGTTTAGTTCAGATAAATGAAGAAACAGTCAAAAATCCTGCCACCAAAATAAACCCTGAAAAAGATACCGTATATGTGGAAGGAGAACCGATAGAATATAAAGAAAATTACTATTTTATGTTTAATAAACCTTCAGGATACATAACAGCCACATACAGTGAAGAACTCCCCACCATAATGGAATTTTTTCAGGATTTTCCACTCTGGGAAAAATTATTTCCCGTTGGAAGGTTAGATGTTGACACAGAAGGACTACTTATAGTAACAACAGACGGACAACTGGCACATCGTATAGCCCATCCAAAATGGGAGATAGAAAAAGAGTACTATGCAGTCGTTCAAGGAAATATAAACGATGTAAAAGATTTAGAAAGATTTGAAAAAGAAGGTATCGAACTTGAAGACGGTTATAAAACAAAACCTTTCAGGATAAAAGTGTTATCTGCAGACGATAAAAAATCTGAGATATTAATAACGGTAACAGAAGGAAAGTACCATATAGTAAAAAGAATCATGGAAAAGTTAGGTCATCCTGTTTTATATCTGAAAAGAATCAAAATAGGAAACCTGAAGCTCGATGAAAGCTTAGAACCAGGAGAATACAGAGAACTTACAGAAGAAGAAATCAAAGAACTGAAAAAATTAGTTAATCTAGATTAGAATCTAAAATCTGTTTGAGAATTCTTTTAACATTTAAAACATATCTACTTTTTCCATCAGCATTAAATCCCTTGTTATAACAGTCAACTGCCTTCCATGTATAATCAAATTTCAATATACACTGAGCCAATATCCATGCACCTACCATTATGTTCTGACAGGGATTATAAAGATCATTTTCCATTATGTTAAACTTTTTCAAAAGAGGTAGCCATCTGGAATTAATCTGCATTATACCTATATCATAGCTACCATTTTTATTACTTTTATTTACTGCTTTGTGGTTAAAATTGCTTTCTATTTTAGCTATGGCATAGAGCAGTTTCGGATTAAGGTTATACCTTTTCCCTGCTTCGGTGAAACAATTTTCTCCATAGGACTGAACGTATAAAAAAGCTATCAACAGAAAAATAATTCTTTTCAAATTTTTATAATGATTCAGATATTTTGATATCAGTTCGGAAAATTTTCAGTTTGATTTAACTTTCCAGTAAAGTGCCAATCCTAATACAGGAAAAATAACCATCAAAAGTGCAGATAATCTAAAGTTGTCTCCTGTAAAAAATAATAGTGCAGTCCATGTAAGCAGTCCTGTAGTGGAAGCTATCCTTTCAGACAAAGATAAAAAAGAGAATCGTAAAGAAGCCTCTTCTTGCGGGAATTCTTCAAGTATAACTACCCTTGAAACAGTCCACAGATGGGCAAGTGAAAAACCTGCAAGAAAACCGACAGTTAAAATGATCTTTGCAGGAGCAAGAGGTAAAAATATAAGAAAACCTATCCACAAGAAAAAACCAAATGTAAAAAGCTTTTTTGCACTGAAAATATCCACAAGTTTTCCCCAAACGATACCGCCTAAAATTCCGCCGATTGCCGAAAAACCTATAATTTTATAGATATAAACATCTTCAAATCCATAAACCTTTTTCAGATAGATACTCATCATTGCTAATAATGTGTTTGCAACCTCCGTCAAAGAGAGAATAGAAAGAATAACCAACAAAAATCTTCTATCTTTAAAAACCTCTTTTATTGAAACCTTTTTAGAAGGCTGGGGATTTTCAAGGAACACCATAGAAGGAAAAGAAAGTATCAAAAAGATGAGAGCAGTAATATAAAAAACATCAGGAATATGCAAAACCCTTGCTAAAAATATCAAAGCGATGGCAGATCCAATATAACCAAAGGCTACACCTAAACCAGAAATAAAACCCTTCTTTTCAAAATCAAGGAGCATAGAGTTGTAAAAAACAAAAGCCTGCTGGTGTGAAATAGCCATTAAAGAAAATAAGAAAAGTGCAATGATCGGAAATTGCTCAAATATCCCGATAGAAATACATAAAAAACCCGTCAGCAAAATAAACAGTATATAAAAGGGTTTTCTAAGTCTTTTTTCATCTGCAATTTTTCCTAAAAAAAGTGCAAAAATAAATGAAAAAATAAAGGATATTCCATAAACAAAACTGTATATTTTAGTGTCTATGTGCTGTGTTATGTAAAGAGGGAAAAATGTTGAAAATATCAAAGCTCCTAAGATGGTCTCACCGCTGTCAAACAGAGCAAAAGACAGATTTTTTACAAGATTTTTTCTCAATCTAAGTCTAAACCTTTTGAGAAAGTTTAATAAAGCTGTTTCTTATATTTGTTTTTGTCTGAACCATTTTATTCCAGAACTCCTCAGGTGTATAACCAAAAGAATAACTGACTCTAAAAAGATCACTTGAGTTTTTCTGAATCTTTGAGCTTCCAGTTCCTTTAATCATTCTAAGCCTTGTTTCTATTTCCCTTAAAAAGATATAGTCATCTAAAAGATAAGGAAAATATTTCTGAACACCTTCTAAAATATTCGTGTTTCTGTCCTTTTCTTTTAATAACTTTAACTGAACTAAAAACTCTATATCGGATATACCGCCTTTTCCGAGCTTGATATTTATAACATTAAGACTTTCACCTGATATTCCTTCAAGCCTATATCTCATCTCAATAGCTTCATCTATAAACTCTTTAGTTAGTTCCTTAGAAAAAAGAAATTCGTTTATCAGATTATCCATACTCTTTCTTGTCTCTTCCTCTCCAGCGATAAATCTTGATTTTGTCCATGCAAGTCTTTCCCACGATTTTGCGTGATTTTCAAAATAATTTTTATAAAAATCAAGGGTAGGTGAAAGTTCACCAGACTTACCATAAGGTCTAAGCCTTAAATCAAGCTGATAAAGAACACCTTCTTTTGTGTAAGATGTCAGGTCTTTTGTTATTTTTAAAGGAACATTATGGAATTTTTGTTTCAGTTCTTCATTTTTAAACGCAAAAATAAGGTCAAGGTCAGAGCCTATATTCATCTCTTTACTTCCTAATTTGCCTAAACCATAAACAACAAGCCCTTCATAATCATTTTCGTTCAGCAACTTATCCAAAATAAAATCTGCAAGGTTTGTTAGTGTTTTGTTCAATTCTTGAACTCTTTCTTTTCCATTTTCTTCATGAATTCTTGATAAATATTTTAAAGTAGCAAGAACTTCCACAATTTTTTTAAGTTTTTTCAATCGATCTCTTAAATCCTGTATATTTAAGATTTCCAACTCTTTCTCAAAATCCTGTGCTGTGGTTAGGATATCTTCAACACCAAATGCAAAGTCAAGAATTTCTGGATCTTTTGACATTATATTGGTTATGTAGTCTGAGCTTTTTGCAATGTTCAGGATAAATTCAACAAGGTTCTTATTTTGCTCTAAAGCAGAAGCAAAAATTCTGAGCATTTTACCGTCTATTAAGAGCTTAACAAGATTTACTAAAAAAGAATCCTTATCTATAAAATTTTTAAACTCTTTTTCAAGTTCAGGAATATAATCTATTAAAAGTTCCTGCCATGTTTTGTTCATCTGTGCGAATTCAACATTTTTAAAAATGTTGAGTATAAGGTTTAAAGCCTGTTCAGGATTTTTAAAGCCTAACTGTTTAAGATGGTCAATCACTTCGTCTTTATCTTGCTCCGTCAGGATATACAGCTTTAAAGGGGTTGTTTTAACTTTTTCTTCTGGTGTTAGTCTGTTAAATATTCTTCTAACTTCTTTTCTGTACGACTCAAATGTCTCTAAAAAATCTCTTTTAGACTTAAATCCCATCTTTTTTGCATACTCTGATGCATTTTTATAATGAAAAACCTGAGTCTGCGTGCAATTTTTTATCTGAATGATATGCTCTAATCTTCTTAAAAACAGATACGCTTCTTTTAAAATATTTCCATCAATCGGAGGTATTATCTTTTTTTGAATTAATTTTTCCAGAGCTTTTATTGTCCTTTTTTCTCTAAGCTCCTTATCCGAATATCCGAATAATAACTGGTGTATCTGTATGGTAAATTCTATCTCTCTTATCCCACCTTCTCCTCTTTTAACATCAACTTCATTAAGAATCTTCTTACTTGCCTCAAGTTCTATCAATTTTTTCATTTCAACAATTTCTTTAATAACTTCTTCTGAAATCTGTCCCTGAAAGATAAAAGGCTGGATAATATTGTTAAACTCATCAAACAGCTTTTTACTGCCAGCAGAATGCCTTGCTTTCAAAAGCATATGCCTTTCCCAGGTTCTTCCTACTGACCAGTAGTAAGCCTCTATAAAAGGAAGACTTACAGCAATAAATCCTTTTTTTCCTTCAGGTCTCAGATCAAGGTCAACAATCCACGCCTGCCCCTCTACATTTCTTTTTGACAGGTATGTTGTAACATCTGTAAAAAGCTTTATAAAGAATTCCCTATTCGAAATGGATCTTTCACCATCTGTCATACCTTCATCTGAATACAGATACATAACATCAACATCTGAGTAATAGTTAAGATCCAGCCCACCTAATTTACCTAATCCGACAACAACTCCTTCGGCGATGTTCCCGTCTGAATCGTTTAGAGGATAACCAAATCTTTTAATATACTTGTTGTATGCTCTTTCGTAGGCAACTTGAAAACTGACATCTGCCAGGTAAGAATACTCTTCTGTTAAATCTAAAAGTTCTGATTTTTTATAAATATCTTTTGCCACTATTCTGGCAAAATGTTTCATTTTAAAGTATGTTAAACTCTGGATAAACTGATTGTCGTCTGAAATATCTAAAAGTTTTTTTGCTTCTTCTAAAAGCTTTTCTTTTCCGTATAAAGGCTTTGAAAGATTATCATAAATAAAATCAAGCTCTTCTGTATGTCTAAAAAGAAAATCTGTTATACACTGGGAATAATCTGAGATATCAGCTAAAAGGTTGTATTTTTCAGTTGGAAGGGAATTTAAGAAATCTTTTTTTAAAGTTTCAAATTTAGATAAATTAGGCATTTCATTTTCCTACAATTGCTTCGATTTCAATCAATGCACCTTTTGGAAGATTACTTACTTCTACTGTGCTTCTTGCAGGTTTATATTCGTCAAAATACTTTCCATAAATTTCATTAACTACAGGAAAATCTTCTATATTTTTTAAAAAAATTGTTGTTTTTATTACATGGTTGAAATTAAGATTCAGTTCTTCTAATATTCCTTTTATATTCTCCATTACTCTTTCTGTTTGCTCACGGATATTTCCGTTTATAAATTCCTGTGTTTTAGGATCTATCGCTATTTGACCAGACAAAAATATTATTCCTTCATATATCACACCTTGAGAATACGGCCCAATTGCCTTCGGAGCTTTATCTGTTTCAATCATCTGCATATTATTAACCCTCCTAATCTAACTCTTCTAATCTAATTTTTCCCTCATAAAGTGCCTTTCCTACAACAACACCATAAATTCCAACATCTTTTATCTCATAAAGCTTTTTTACATCTTCTAAACTTCCGATTCCACCAGACGCAATAACTGGATGTTTTAGATTTTCAGCAAGATGTTTAGTTCCTTCCACGTTAGCACCAACCAGTGCACCATCTCTGTTAACATCTGTATAAAGGAATCCCCATATATCTTTATCATCAAACTGTTTTGCAAATTCAAGGGGTGTATATTCCGTCTTTTCTAACCATCCTTTTATTGCAACCTTTCCATCTTTTGCGTCGATTCCAACTATTACTTTGTCTGGAAATGCTTCTACAATCTTTAAAAACAGATCTTTATCCTGATAAGCAAGACTTCCAATAACGACCCTTTCAACACCTATATTTATCATTGTCTCCACAGCCTCAAATGTCCTTAACCCACCACCGAACTCTATCGGGATAGAAACAGCTTTAACTATCTGTTCCACAATTTTATAATTTTTAGGTTTTCCTTCAAATGCCCCGTCTAAATCGACAATATGAAGATGTTTTGCCCCTTTTTCTTCCCACTGCTTTGCCATATCAACAGGATTTTCTCCATAAACTGTAACTGCATCTGGATCACCTTTAAAAAGTCTTACTGCTTTTCCTTCTTTTATATCAACTGCAGGAATAATGAATTCTTTCAGTCCCATTTTCTCTCCTAATGAATTTAATCTTTTAGATATTATAATAAATGATTAGATTAAATGATTAGATTATATGAAATTTATAAAATTTTACAAAGGAGGGCATAATGGAAAATATTAAAGAAACGATAATAAACGAAGCAAACAAAATGAAAAATGAACTGATTGAGTGGAGAAGGTATCTACACATGCATCCTGAACTAAGCGGTCAGGAATACAACACTGCAAAATTTGTGGCAGAAAAACTGAGAGAATTTGGCGTAGATGAAATAATAGAAGGATTTGGTGGAACAACTGCAGTTGTCGGACTTATTAAAGGAAACGGAGAAAATACCGTTGCTCTCAGGGCAGATATGGATGCTCTTCCTATGGATGAACTTGTAGAGAACAGACCGTACAAATCAACTGTGAAAGGAGTGATGCATTCCTGTGGACATGATGCTCATACAACAATTTTGTTAGGAGCAGCAAAAGTTTTAACAAAGATAAAAGATAAACTGAAAGGAAATGTAAAACTTATTTTTCAACCTTGTGAAGAAAGACATGATTGCAAAGGAGCAAAGGCATTAGTTGAGGCAGGAGTATTGGAAAATCCAAAAGTTTCAGCGATTTTTGGGATTCACATGTTTCCAGAACTACCGGCAGGCAAAATAGGGACAAGAGTTGGAGAATTTATGGCATCAAGTGATATTTTTCATATCAAAATAAAAGGAAAAGGTTCCCATGCTTCAAGACCACATATGGGAATAGATCCTGTTATTATTGCAGCACAGGCTATAAACTCATTACACCACATAGTAAGTAGAAAAGTTGATCCTCTTCATCCTGCAGTGTTAACGGTAGGAAAAATTAGCGGTGGACACGCAGAAAATATAATTCCTGATGAAGTGGATATGTCAGGGACAGTCAGAACTTTAAGTATTGACCTTCGAGATGAAATCCCAAAATGGATGGAACATACATTATGGGGAATCACAACAGCTTACGGAGGGGCTTATGAGTTCCATTATGAACACGGAACACCTCCTGTAATAAACGACGAAAGAACCACACGATTTGCACTTGAAAAGATGAAAGAGATTTTAGGAGAAGAAGCAGTTATTGAACTTGAATATCCAAGTATGGGAGGAGAAGATTTTTCAGAGTATCAACAGGTTGTTCCAGGAACATTTATAAGATTAGGGATCAGAAATGAAGAAAAAGGAATAAAGGCTCCTTTACACAGCCCTATATTTGATATAGATGAAGATGTTCTTCCGATTGGAGTAGAAGCTATGTCCTACTTGGCAGAAGAATGGTTAAGACAAAATCAATAGATTTTAGGAAATCCCCTCATATGAGGGGATTTATCATTATTTTCTAAATTTTCTTCTTAAGTATAGGAAAACTGGAACTAATAGATAAGCAGGTAAAGTTGGAACTCCACCAAATGAACAGCCAATATCTATACCATCATCTCCACCGCCGTTATCTTCACCTTCTCCATAGTAGATACCACCTGAATATAAATCGGTATCACTTTCTGTATCATATTTTATTTTTAAAATTGTGAACTTAAACCCTTCATCGTCAGGTTTAAAAGTTAATTCCACAGTACAGCTTTCTCCTGGATCAAGGGTTGGAGTAGTTGTTCCACAAGGATCATTTCCACCGTCTTCATCTATTTCAAAATTGTCATCGTCAACCTTTAGATCCATTCTAGTTACTTCTATCCTTTCAAATCCTTTATTTTTTAACTTTACAGATATAGATTCTGAGTCATCAGTATCAACTTTTCCAAAGTCATGGCTTGCAGGATCAACTGACAAAGCAGCACTTGTAGTTGCTATTCCAGCAAGGGGAACTTCTTCAACGCCGTTTGTAGTTAAAATCGAAAGTAACGCTGTTTTTGTCCCCTTAGATTCAGGCTCAAAAACAAGTTCAACAGAACAGTACTGGTCTTCCTTTAAATCTTCAAATTCACAATCCTCATCTACAATATCAAAATCATCTTTATCATCACCTAAGATTTTCACATCAATAATATAAGCCTTTGAATCCCCTCTGTTATAAATCTTTACTATTTTAGTATCTGATCTGTCACCTACCTGTGTTACACCGAAAACTACAATATCCTTATCAGGCTGGATATCAACTTTTGCGAATGTTTTTTGTGAAAATATAAATAACGATAAAAGTAAGGCTGGTAAGATAGAAATTAGTTTTTTAAGCATTATCTCCTCTCCTTCCGATATGATTTCTACTCATAAATTTAGGCAATATTAGATATTGTCAAGTTTTATATTAATTTCGGAAGTTGGAGATATTTTAGTGAATATAAAATGAAAAAGGAGCCTAACGGCTCCTTCTTTTTTTATCCTTCTTCAGGTAAAGCAGGAGGTGTTCTGAGTGAAATTATTTGTTTTGTTCCATCTTCTTGAATAACTTCAACTCTTTTTAATCCGTCCACATCTTCTTCAACATAAATTTCAACAGGATGTGGTATTAAGTGATCATGTTTTTCTGCAGCGACTTCAAATTCATCATCTTTTGGATCGTAAGATAAACCTATAATCGGTTGCCATGCAGTTTCAACCTGATCACCAATTTCTTCATTCACAACTTCTATCTGTACTTCTTTTGCACCTAACTTCTTAGATACTTCATCAAAGTACTTTTCCCATTCTGCCTTTTCCAACTTTCTTACTGCCATTTTCGCCCTCCTTAAAGTATTTACAATGTTTACTTTAAATAATATAACAATAGTCTACTAAAATTTCAATGGTTATTTTTTTATTTCTTTTTCCAAATTTTGTATGTATTTCTTATTTTTGAAATTTTCTTTTAAACTTTTCACAAACAGTGCCCCGTCTTTTCCGTTAATTATTCTATGGTCAAAACTGAACGTCATTTTCATATGTCCTTTTATCTCTTTTCCAACGGCAACTATTCCCGTATAGTCTGGCGGAATAATAGCATCAAACTGGGTAACATCAAACATACCTAGATTAGAAACTGCAAAAGTCCCACCTGTTAAATCTTCTGGAGAAAGTTTGTTTTGCCCCGCTTTTTCTTTAAGGGTTCTCAGATCTTCTTTTATTTGTAAGAGATTTTTCTGATTTACATTTTTTATGACAGGAGCATAAAGTTCTTCTTCCACCGCAATTGCCACGGAGATATTACTGTTTGGATAAACTTCGTAAACATCATCCCTTATTTTTGCTCTTGTTCTGTAATGCTCTTGCATTGTATCCCCGATTATTTTTATAATCCATACTGTTAGTGTAACATTCTCATCGTGAGGGATTGTAGAAGCATCAATATCTTCAAAAATATGAAAAGTAGGAATTTCTAAACTTTTAGAAAGGTTATTAATCAAACTTTTTTGTATTGAAGATATCTCTTTAATTTCTGGGATATTATTTTCTAATATGTACTGTTTAACCTCTTTTTCGGTTATCTTTTTACCGTATTTTTCCACCAGTTCTTTTGGATCTATTTTATATCTTTGAACAAGTTCTAAAGCTTTTTTAGAGAAAAACTTGGAAATATACAGATTTTCTATATCTTTTTCATGGGCAGGAGATGGGAGATTTCCTTTCTCTTGCTCTTTTTTAATATCTATTCCGTACTCCTTAGCTAATAGCTTGGCTTTCGGAGAAGCTGTGCCTTCTGGTAAGGTTATTTTTTCCACTTCTGGAACTTCTACTTTTATCTCTTTTTTCTCTTCCTCTTTTTCTTTTGTTTCCTCTTTTTCAGTTTCTTTCTTTTCTTCACTTTTTTCTGGTGTTTTTTGTTCTTCTATTTTTGCTTTTTCAGGCTCAGTTTCAAGTATAGCAATAGGTTCTCCTACAGGAACTTCGTCTCCTTCTTCTGCGAGTATTTTTACAAGCACACCACTTTTAAAAGATGGAATATCCATAACAGCTTTATCAGACTCCACTTCTACAATAGGTTCATTTTCCTCTACTTTATCTCCAACATTTTTTAACCATCTTACAATTTTTCCAACTTTCATTGTGTCTGTTAAGGCAGGCATAGTTATTTTATATTCCATGTTTCTTACCCCACTCTGTTATCTTGGAAGCTATCTTATCTGGTGTCGGGATAGAAGCTAATTCAAGCGTTCTGTTGTAAGGAGTTGGAACATCTTCAGCGCAGATTCTTAAAGGTGGTGCATCTAAATTATAAAATGCTTCTT
>JALVEZ010000044.1 GCA_027030405.1 Hydrogenothermaceae bacterium
ATTATAAAAAAAAGGGGCAACTTTGCCCCTTCTTAATTTAAAAAGTTACTATACCTTTAAGTTTTATTTTGTATGGATTATCATCACAATCATTATTTCTTACTTTGAGTACTGCTTTTCTAACTGTATTTGTTGGATCACCATTCGCACAGAATCTAACATTTACAGTACAACTTCCACCTGCAGGTATTTGTCCTGCTGTTGTACAGGTTTCACTTTGTATGCTAAAGTTTGCTGAATCTCTACCTTTGAGTAGTATGTCATCAATAATTAATCCAACTGGAGTATTACCACCACTATTTGTAATAGTTACAGAATCTGTAATGCAAGATCCATAAGAAGTAGTAAATATGTGAGGGTTTGAATCTGTCGAGATATCAGGTTCGTTTAAATCTCTACCTGTTCCTCTTAGCTTAGTATAAAGGAATTGATTTGACATACCATCAAACCATATAACTTTAACTACTGCTTTAAGTTGACCAACAAACTGAGGTTTGAAATCAACTACTATATTACAAGATGCTCCTGCAGGTAAAACTCCTGTACAATTTTCACTTAAAATTCTGAAATCAACTGCATCTTGTCCTCTTAATACAACGTTTTTGATGAGAACAGGGAATCCTGTATAGTTGTAAACATTTATAGTTTCATCATCAGAATCATTTGGTCTATAAATATTTCCAAACTGTATTAAAGTTGGATCTATAACCATACCTGTCAGTGTATAACACACTGAATTAGCAGTTGAGGTTGTATTTGTTATTGATGGGTTTTGTATATTTCTTGAGGCAGTTGTGTTCTGAGCAATGGCAGTAGTATCGATAGTGTTAAATAAAGTGCTTACATCATTAACAGTAGCTGCGGATGTTCCAATTATTGCACAACCACTGATCATATCTCCATTGGAATCAAGTTTTAAAACCCAAGCATCTGAGTTCCCAGCACCATATGATTCACTACGTCCTGCTAAGATTATTCCTCCATCTGAGGTTTCTTTTATTGATTTGGCTACATCATTAGCTGTTCCACCATATGTTTTTTCCCACATAATATTACCATTAGAATCTAATTTTAAAGCCCACGCATCAAGACCACCAGCTCCAAATGATTCAGTTTGTCCTGCGATGATAAATCCACCATCAGATGTTGGTAGAACATCTCTTGCCATATCATCTGCGACTCCTCCATAGGTTTTAGACCATAATACATTTCCCATAGAGTCTGCTTTTAATACCCAAATATCTCCTGCACCAGCACCAAAAGACTTTGTGTATCCAACTAAAACAAAGTTTCCATCTGATAACTCTTTAATAATACCGAACTTATCTCTATTATTTCCATCATATGCTTTTTGCCAAGTAACATTACCACTAAAGTCAAGTTTTAAAACCCATAATGCTCCTGCATTAGAATGGAAAGATCCAGTATGTCCACTAATTACATACCCATCACTAACTTCAATTACTGAAGATGCTCTTTCTCCACCTTCTCCACCATATGTTTTTTGCCATAAAATATTTCCACTGGCATCAAGTTTTACCACCCATATGTCAGCACCACCTTCTCCAAATGATCTAGTATATCCAACTACAAGATAGCCTCCATCTGCTGTAGGTTTTATTATCTCAGCCACATCATCAGCACTACCACCTAAAGTTGCATTGCCTACTAAATTTCCTGAAGAGTCAAATTTTAATAACCAAAAATCTTTTCCTCCCACGCCAAAGGAACTTGAATAACCTGCTACAAGATAGCCTCCATCTGCTGTAGGTTGAACTGCACGGGCTCTATCATACATCGGCCCACCAAAAGCTTTTTCTGAAACGATATTTCCGTCGTCTCCAAGTTTTACAACCCATAAATCAGATGCTCCTGCACCAAAAGATTCTGTACTACCTACAAAAACGAATCCGCCATCTGGCCTTGTAATTACCTCACTTGCAGAATCATAGGCATTTCCACCGTATGTTTGAACAAACTGTTGTGCAAAAGAACTTCCACTGAATAAAGCTAACGAAGTTGATAAAAGAACAGCGGATAGCTTTTTGCTGTTAAAGTTTTTAAAGTTTCCCATGTCTAATTAGACCTCCCTAATTGTTAGTTTCATATTATTTATAAGCAAGAGATATGCCTAATTTATTGATATTTAAGAAAACTGTACAACATCTATATTATTAATATTTGTAAGAGGCTTGGATATTTGAAGCAAATATGGGGATTAGCGTTAGTTAATCCTTAGTTAATGTAAATTCTTATTACAATAATTTTTATAAAATTTAAATTAGTTGATATTAAAGAATTTCAGAGGTGTAAATTATTTTTACATCTGTATAATTTGTTTACACTTAAAAAGGAAAAGAATCGCTTTTAAAAAGCGATTCTCAAAATTCAAAATAAACCAATTCCAAAGTCAATATCGGGTTCTATACCAGTTCCTCTTAATTTAATATAATAAGGGCTTTCATCAGGATCATTTGATAAAATTCTGATAACTGCTTTTTTGTATCCAGTAGAAGATGGGATAAAAGTTACAATGAGATTACACTCTCCAGATGGTTCTATTATTTCTCCAGAGCAAGTATCTAAGGTAATAGAGAAATCATTTTTATCTTTTCCATGTATTACAACGTTATCAATTCTCAGGTTTTCTGTCCCGATGTTTTGTATATGAAAATTATGAACTACAGGAATTTCATTAATTATGTTGCCTACCTCATCTATATAGTTATCTAAATCTATATGTGGTATATTTGCAAAATCACTTATAACAACAATATTCCCGAAATCAAAAGTATTATCATCTGAATTAATATCAGGTTCATTTATATCTCTTCCAGTTCCTTTTAGGTGACAGTAAAGAATGCCATTTTCTTCTGAAGTTATTACCTTTAGAACTGCTTTCATTTTTCCTACTTCGGTAGGATTCATAATAACTTTGATATTACATGTTTCACCTGGAGATAAAGCTTCCACTTCAGAACATTCATCTTCAATAATTTGAAAATTATTTGCAAATTTTCCTCTTAAATGAACTCCTTTTATATTAAATGGATTTGATGTTGTGTTTGTTATGGTTACACTTAGAGGATCTGAAGGAGAACCTTTCCAAACCTCTCCAAAGTCATAACTATTAGGAGATATTTTTTCTCCAGTTTGAACTATTGGTTCTAATTCTACGTTTAAGTTGTCGATATATTGTAAATTCTTTTGTCCTCCGGTAGCTCCTGTAAATCCTATGTAAACATTATCTAAAGTAGGGATAGTATTCATTTCTAAATATTGAATGCCATCGATAAAAACTATTGTTTTTTCATCTTTTAAATTAATTATGATTTTTGCGTGGTGTTCATTGTTATCTTCCACATTAGGAATAGGAGATGAATTTATTGAGGCAATATTCCCATTTAAGTCTATTCCTACATGATCTTGTGGGGTAGGATCTACTCCGTAGTTGTAGTATGTATCTATTTCCACAGCAAAACTATTTGGAATTCCTCCAAATCCTAAGGCTCCACCACTACCTCCATATGTATAAATACTATTGTTTGTATCAATTAGGGCAAACGTTATGCCATCTGCACCTTCATGGGAGCCGATAAAAAAAGTAAATTCTACTGTTATTTTTGAAAATTGTGATAAATTTATAGGATTTTTATACCATATGGACCCAACCTGGTTATAACTATCATTTGTAAGTATAGCTCTATCTACATCCCAGTGAGCGTTTCCATTATACTGAAAATTGCCCTCTGAAACATCAAAATTTTCAGAAATATTTAGAGCATAAGATTGAGAACAAATTAGAAAAGAAAGTACTGCAAAAAAGATTTTCAAATTCATGATGTAAATCCTCCTTTATGAAAAAGAGAAAATTAGCTGGGGGGATTCCCCAGCTAATTTAAATTGTAATATTAATTTTGTATATTGTTAGAGATACAGTTCGTTGTACATGGAATTAATACGCCATTTTCTATTCTGAATACAGTCCATACTGTTCCTGGCTGATTTGGAACTTCAAATTCATAGCTTAAATCTCCCCAGTATACTTTTACTTTTGCTCCTGAATTTGCAAGAGATGTATCTGTTAGGCTATAACCTGCTGAATAATTATGAACTTTATATATATAAGTTGCTTCTGGATCAATATTAGCGATAGTTATAGTTTCTGGTCCATATGAATTTGTATCATCACGATCTAAAAATGCCTCTGGAGCATTTCTATGTCCATAATACACGTGATACTCTAACGTTCCATTTTTATATTTTAATAGATGGGAATCTAAATCTGAAGGAGAAGCTCCCCATGTTAAAACAATACGCATTTCTCCCTCGCCTAAATAAGGACTAATTGCAAAATTATATGTTTTGCTTTCCCCACCTATAACTACAACTGTATTTATACTATCAATGAAACCTGTAAGAGATAATTTTACTGTGTAATTACCTGCTGGAAGATTTATGCTATAGTTTCCATTTTCATCAGCAGTTGTTTCAACAACTGGAGAATCTGTTACAGTATTTATTCCTTCGAAGACTTTAATCTCAACATTTGGCACTGGAGAACCGTTAATTGCATTGACTATTTGACCTTGAATAGAACCATTACCGGAATGATCGTTAGGAACTAATAAAACTTCAGAGAATGTTTGGATAACACCTTCATTTATTGTTACATATCCAAAAGCTCCAATATATCCATCTTTTTCAAAGATTATTTTATAGTTTCCTATTGGTATATTTTCTAACAGGTAGTGGCCCGTATTATCTGTGTTTCCTGAAGAAACAAGTGTATCATCTATAGTTTTTATTGATACGGTGGCATTTTCGATAGGATTTAATGTTATTGCATCTTTTACTATTCCTTGTACACTTCCTGTAGGAATATTTAATTCTTGAACCACTATAGTTC
>JALVEZ010000045.1 GCA_027030405.1 Hydrogenothermaceae bacterium
TCATTGGGGTTCTCTGTGTTGTTAATATTTTTTGAAGGGGAATTTATAAACTTAGTGAATATTTCTAATCATAATTACATTATTTTCTTTTTTATTAGTTTATCTTTTATCCTATTAATAAGTTCTATTTTAATTATGTTAGCTATCAGTTTATATAGCTTCATTCTATCAAGAGTTGAATATGAAATTTTTTATATAAAACCTCAAATTGAAAAAATCTTAAAAGAAAAACAAATATTATTATGGGATTTGAAACTTACACGTATCAGAAAATTCGCACTTCTTTCAATTTCAACTATCACTTTAATTAGTTTGTTTTTATATTATTTACTTTTCTCTATATATATTAGTTTATTTTATAAGGTTGATAATCTTTTTAATAACTTTATAGTTGATATCTTTGTAATAGTCATTGTAGTTTTAGTTTCTTTAAATTTCATTTATTTGATTTTCTTTTTGTACAATCGATATAAATTCCATAAGAAAGTCAAAAATAAGTATTATCCTTCCTCATAAAATCTGACAAAGATATCTTCAAAGCTTTTGGCGTCTGGGAATTTTTTGTGGAGGTTTTCAGGAGTGTCGTCAACAATCTTTTTACCTTGTTTAAGGACAACTACCCTATCGCAGTACTCTGCCTCGCTCATGTAGTGGGTTGTTATAAGAATAGAAATTCCCCATTTTTGTTTTAGCTGGTGCAACAGTTTCCAGAGTTGAGCCCTTGCAACTGCGTCAACACCACTTGTAGGCTCATCTAAAAATAAAACCACTGGCTCGTGTAGTATGGCAGCAGCAACAGAAAATCTCTGGTTTATCCCAAGGGGAAGTTCTGTTGGTAAATAGTTCATGTATTCTTTAAATCCAAGTCCTTCTGCAAGTTTATTTATCCTTTTTAGTGCCTTTGCAGTTGGTATCCTGTGCATATTTGCAAAGTAAATTAGATTTTCTCTGACGGTCATATCTTTATAAAGGGCAAACTTTTGACTTACATATCCGATTTTACTTTTTAGTTCAAGCCTGTCCTTGTAGCTCTCTATCTTTTTCCCAAGTAGCCACAGTTCACCCTCATCAATTGGATAAAGTCCAAGTAGCATTTTTATAAATGTTGTTTTTCCTGCTCCATTTGCACCTAATAGCCCGAGTATTTCTCCTTTTTTCAAAACCATATCTATGTGATCATCTGCAACAAAATCTCCAAATCTTTTTGTTAAGCCTTTTGCTTCCATAACTATTTCTGGGATTTCTATCTGTGTTTCTCTTTCTTCAACGGTTATTTCCGGGATATGTTTGTATTTTTTTAAAGCATCAACAAAGAAAACACTTTCAAGATCTGGCTCTGCGTGAGGGACATTTAAAGGCTTTAAAGAATAAGTTCTTTTGTTAAATGAAAAACATTCATCATGACACTCTGTTTCAACATACGTATACTCTCTAACAGAGTCTATAAGCTCTTGAGCCGTTCCCTTTGCAATAATCTGCCCATCTTCAAAAAGGAGAACCCTGTCCATCTGCTCTGCTTCCTGCATATATCCTGTGCTGATAAGAGCAATAATACCTTCTTTTTTTCTGATTCCGTCAACGATTTCCCAGAGTTCCCTTCTGCTGAGTGGATCAACCCCTGTTGTAGGTTCATCAAGTATGAGAAGTTTTGGTTTATGAATAAGAGTGCAGATTAAAGATAATTTTTGCTGCATTCCACCACTAAGGTGTCCAGCCTGCCTATCCTGAAACTGATATAAACCTGCCATTTTAAGCAATCTTTCCCGATACTGCCAGTATTCATCATCTTTTTTAAGATTTCTTATTGCAGTAAAAAAATCTAAATGCTCTTTTACGGTTAGAAGTGGATACAAAACCAGTCCAATTCCCTGAGGCATAAAACCTATGTGTGGTTTTACTTTTTCTGCTTCTTTTGGTGAATGATAGGTATATCCTTTATATGTAATTTCTCCCTCAAAACTAATCACACCTGCAACGGCATGCATTAATGAGCTTTTTCCTGCTCCATCAGGCCCAATAAAACCTATTATCTCTCCATCATTAGCCTCAAGAGATGCTTGATTTATACCAATCTTCTTCTTATAACGGACAGTGACATTTTTTATTTGTAGTGTTGGCATTGGTATTATAACCTTCTAATTGTAGATTTAACTTTCACTTTCTATTTCTAAAAGCTTTGCGTCGATATCTTTGGATAATTTTTCCGATACTTCAAAATAATTCATTTAACATTCAAGCAATTCCTAAAAAATTACAATTCTGGTAGCTCTTTTAAACTTTTTGGCAAACCTTTTCCATCTAAAGAAATAACTCCAATTGCTGGAAGACCGAGTTTTAGCAATGGATTTGGTTTAACAGGTTTTAAATGAACTGCATAAACCCTTTGAATTCTGTCTTCTCTTACTGCAACTTCTTTTGGAGTAAACTCTGCTTTTTTTGCAATTTTTACAACAACAGCAGGAATAGGTTTATCAGGATAAGCATCTAAAAAGATTTCTCCTTTATCACCTATTTTTATTTTTCCGTTTTCAATGGTGTCAACGTACATTTTTAAATAAAGTTCATCAGGATTAATGGCAGTAACCACAGTCATTCCAGCCCCAATAACTTCACCTTCATTTGCAACTTTATCAACCACATAACCGTTTAAAGGTGAATTTATATTAAGTTCTTCTAAAACTGCTTTTACCTGTTCCTGTTTTGATTTTAGAGCCTTTATTCCTGACTTTAATGCAGAAATTGCTTTTTCAAGGGCTTCAACCTTTTTCAACGTTGATTCAGCCTGTTTTAAGGTACTTTCGGCAGCCTGTATTGCAGCTAACAACTGCTTTTTCTTTTCCATCAATGCATTTAATTTATCTTTATCTGTATCTAATTTAAGCTTTACTTTTTCAACTTTTTCTTCTGGTATTAACTTTTTCTTCAAAAGATTTTGGAATCTTTTATAATCTCTTTCATCTTGCTCAACAACTTTTTTCAAAGCATCTATATTTTTCTCAAGTTCTTTTAACATTGACTCATTGGCTTTTAATGAAGACTGTGCCTTTTTTACATTTTCAGGGAGAGTTTCTTTTGTTATTTCTAATTCTATTTTTTTGGCTTCTATCTCTTTTCTTTTTGCATTTATTTCAGCTTTAACTGCGTTGTATTCTGCTTCATACTCTTTGCTTTTGATTTTTGCTATTAATTGACCTTTTTTTAAGTTATCTCCTTCTTCAACTAATAGTTTCTGTATTCTTCCTGGATATTTTGTGTTTATATTTACCAGATCCCCGTCTATTCTGCCTGTTCCCATGACGAGATTAGGTGGAAGTTGTTTTGGATTCAGTTTTAAATAAATAAAATATCCTGCCACTCCAACTAAAATTAAAACAAAAAAACCTAACCAGTATTTTTTTAAAATTTGCATGATTTCCTCTATTGAGTATCTGTCGGTTTATTTTGTTGCTCTGCTTTTTGTTTTTCTAAATACTGTTTGTATCGTTCGTCTTCTTTCATATGTTTTTTTGTAAATTTAAACACCCATATAAGTATGACTATTGCTATTGTCCATCCAATAAAATGGACAATACCCTGCATTGCAGTATAAGATCCTTCATCCTTTACAATACGACCTGTATATGGTTCCATAGCATAAATAGAATGTGTAAATAAAGTTAAAATTTGATAAAAAAGAACTACAAGAATCTTCATTTTCTTCCACCTTAAAAATTATTTTAATTATTATATCAATATATTATCCTGTTTAAATATAAAGTAAGAGGAATGAAATTGGATATTGGATACCTTATCACTGGTCTTATATTGGGACTTACTGCTGGAATTTCTCCTGGGCCTCTAATGGCAGTCCTGATTTCAGAAATATTAAAAGGAAATCTAAAAAATGGTCTTATAATATCTACAATTCCAGTTATTACAGATATTCCTTTGATCCTAATAACAATTTTTATTTTAAAAAAATTTGAGAATATAGAGCCTATAATTAGTTTACTGTATTTTATAGGTGGAATAATCCTTATTTACTTTGGATATAAAGATATTTCAACTAATAAAATTGAGATATCAGATAGCTCTGAAATTTCTTCCTTTAAAAAAGGAATAATAACAAATTTATCAAATCCTCATCCATATATATTCTGGATTTTCATTGGTGTTCCTTTTATGATGAAAGGAGGTATTGTTGAAATAACAGCTTTTATTTCAGGATTTTTTACAGGAATTGTGTCTGTAAAAGTGGGAATAGCATTAATGGTAGAAAAAGGAAAATCAATTGTAGATAGTAAATTTTATCTTTATCTCATAAAAATTTCTGGACTGATTCTAATAATTTTTGGATTATGGTTTTTATACCAAAGTATTGATATATATACATATTGATGGGGATAAGGTACAGAAAATATAGAATAATAATCATTAATATGGTATAATTTTGACCAACTTTTAAAAATCAACGAGGTGAATCTTGAATTTAGAGGGAAAAGTAGCGTTAGTAACTGGTTCTACAAGAGGAATCGGAAAAGCTATAGCAAGCACATTAGCTGAACATGGTGCTTCAGTAATTATAACAGGAAGAAATAAAGGAACTGCAGAATTAGTTGCTGAAAATATAAAAAATGAGTATGGTGTTGATGCTTTCGGAGTAAAGCTTGACTTTAATGAAGATATAACAGAAAGCTGGAAAGAAATTCAATCACATGTTGATAAAATAGATATACTTGTAAATAACGCAGGATTAACAAGGGACACCCTTTTTATTAGAATGAAAGAAGAAGATTGGAACGAAGTCATAAACGCAAATCTTACTGGAACATTCAAAATCACACAATTAGTTGTAAAACAGATGATAAAAAAACGCTATGGAAGAATTATTAATATATCCTCAATTATAGGTTTCATTGGTAA
>JALVEZ010000046.1 GCA_027030405.1 Hydrogenothermaceae bacterium
TGATTTTGTGGCACTGAGAAGTTGTTTCTGTCCTACTTTGGCATATCTGGCAGTGGTTAAAGGTGAGGCATGACCCAGCAATTCCTGAATAACCCTCAGTTCTGCTCCTGATTGAAGGGCAAGTGTGGCTGCCGTATGTCTGAGTTTGTGAGGATGAAGGTCAACTGCTGCCCTTTTTCCTATATCAATTATTTTTCTTCTTAACATATGATAGGAAATAGGAAATACTTCCTCAAAATTATGAGACTGTAAGTAGTTATAGAATATTTCAAGAGGTTTTCCAACGATAGGAACTTCCCTTTCTTTATCTCCTTTTCCTAATACGCGAATATACACAATATCATTTTCTTTTAACCCTGTTTCTAACAGGTGTTCTATTCCGTATGTTCTGTCTTCTCTGTAAAGGATAAGATTCCTTCTTTTTATACCTAAAAGTTCAGAAGAACGAAGCCCTGTCGTCAACATAACTATTAAAATCGTTTTTTCTTGAAGTGTTCTTGCACTTTTTAAAACCCTCTGGACTTCCTGGTTAGAAAGTGCAGAAGGGATTTTTTGAGAAATTTTAGGTCTGTGTGATTTTGTTATAGGAGAAGAGTTTACAAGTTCCAAATCCATTAGGTACTCAAAAAATGAATTTATACAGGCTAACTTTCTTGCTATTGTTGAAGACTTTTTTCTTTTTGATTGTAAAACCATTCTGAATTTGGCAATGTCTGGTTTTGCAACTGTTTCTACATCTTTATCCCCGACAATTTCTATAAACTGTTTCAGGTCTGATCTGTAATTTTTTACCGTATTTTCAGATTTATCTGCAATATATGAAAGATAAAGCTCTGCACACTCAGATATTTTCATTTATCTTTTCACCTTTCATCCATTTTTTATAAAGTGAATGCTCTATTCCAAAGCTATCTAAAATTTTTCCTACAACAAAATTTATCATATCTTCTACTGTTTTCGGATAATGATAAAATCCAGGTGAGGCTGAGGAAACTATTCCACCTGCCAGTGTTACCTGTTCCATATTTTTTATATGGATCAAAGAATAAGGCATCTCCCTAAGCAGTAAGAACAGCTTTTTTCTCTCTTTTAAAGCTACATCACAAACCCTGTGGATCAGATTTCCAGCTGTTCCGTTGGCTATTGAAGACAGAGTTCCCATCGAACACGGAGCAACAATGACTCCTTCCATTTCTACAAGCCTTGAACCACTTGCCAGAGGGGCAGAGATATCTTTATTGTTGTAAAGTTTTACATTTTCAGGTAAAGACTTTATAAAATCTGATTTTTTTATTCCTAACTCTCTGTCTAAAACTATATATCCATTATCAGACACGATCAGATGAACAATGTTTTCTTTAGAAAGATACTGCATTAGACGTATTCCGTATATTGTTCCACTTGCACCTGTGATGCAAACTACAAACTGTTTCATTATTTTTCCTGTTATACTTTATTGTATGAAAAGGGCAATACTTTTATATATAATTTTATTAGTTTTCGCTATTTTAACAAAATTTAATACCATTTTTTACTATGGTCTTTATGTTACCTTACTATCTCCTCTTTTGTTTTTAGATTATAAAAGGTTAGGTTTTTTAGAATTTAAAAAAGGGATCGTATGGGGAGTATTATCTTCTCTAATTTATGTTCCCTTTATTTTGTGGAAATCAAAATTTTTGTCGTTGGAAATGTTAAACCAGATACCACAGATTTTTGCAGAAGAGATATTTTTTAGGGCTTTTTTCTTAGAAGAATTATCTGCCAGTCTGAAAAATTTTCATATGGCTAACATTATCACTTCTTTTTTGTTTATGCTTCCCCATCTGATAATAAATCCTTCTATTCTTAGCGTGCTTGTTTTCTTTCCTTCTTTGATATTCGGTTATCTTTTTTATTATTCAAGGAGTATCTATGCACCTGTTATATTTCACTATCTATCCAATATATTTTTCCAGACATTCCTAATCCATTCAGGACTTTTGGAGTTTTTTAAATTTTAAGAAGCCTTGCCTGTTCATTGCCAAGATATCAATGTTAATATATTAAGCTATAAATCTTAAACAGAGGGAAGATTGAAAGTTAGCGAGTTAGGTGAATTTGGTCTGATTGAACGTCTTTCAAAACTTATTCCGATTAATGATAAAGATGTAGTGGTTGGATTTGGAGATGACACAGCCTGTATAAATGTAAATGGACAGCTTCTTCTTTTAACGGGAGATATTCAGGTTGAGAATAGACATTTTATAAAAGATAAAATAGATCCAATTGATCTTGGATGGAAGCTTATATCTTCAAATGTGAGTGATGTTGTAGCCTGCGGCGGAATACCACGATGGGGACTTATATCATTAGGTCTTCCGAAAGACCTTGAATATGAATTTATACATAATGTTTATAAAGGTTTTAAACAGGCTCTGGACTATTACAAAATGTTTATAATCGGAGGAAACACATCTTCATCTTCTGAAATCATACTTGATTTCTTTTTAGTTGGAGAAACAGAAAGGTTTGTTTCCCGTTCAGGTGCGAAACCTGATCAAGCGATTTTCATTTCTGATGAAATCGGTATGTCGAGGGCAGGTCTTGAACTTTTATTAATGGGAAAATCTTCATACGAAGATTTTGAAAAAAGATTAATAAAATTCCACACCAGACCTAAAGCAAGAATAGATTTACAGTACAAAATACAAAAATATGCTGAAAGTTGCATAGACATAAGTGATGGTCTGGTGGGAGATCTGAATCATATATCAGAGAAAAGTAAGGTAAAAATTATTATTGAAAAAGATAAACTGCCTTTAAATGACGATTTGAAAAAATACTGTGAAAAATATAATAAAAATATATATGATTATATTTTGTATGGTGGGGAAGATTACCAACTGGCTTTCAGTGTTAAAAATGAAAATAAAAAATATTTTGAAAACATTTTTGAAATAGGCGTTGTGCAAGAAGGAAAAGGTATTTATCTAAAAGATAAAGAAAATTTAATAAAATTAGAGCCGAAAGGATTCGAACACCTATAAAGCTATTAAAGGAGAACAAATGACACCAAAACAAGAACAGATGATGTACTATTTCTTCTTTTTATGGATAGGATTTTTATTTTTCTGGAATTTATGGTTTAACGATATATGGAATCCTAACGAAGCGTTTTACGCAGAAGCTGTTCGCGAAATGTTCCAGAATCACAACTTTTTAGACATTTATTACAATTATGAACCACGATTTAATAAACCTCCTATGACTTACTGGCTGATAGCTTTAAGCGGTGCAATCTTTGGTCTTACTGAGTTTGCAGTCAGGCTGCCAATCGCCCTTGCAGGAATCGGAACAGTTTTACTGACATTTTTGATAGGTAGAACACTTTATACACAAAAAGTAGCCCTTTTATCTGCATTTATTGTTTCTTTCAGTCTTCAATTTTTTATAAATTCAAGATACGCTTCCCCTGAAATTCCTCTTACATTTTTCTTTACTCTAACAATGTATCTTTTCATAAAAGGATACAAAAATAATCAGTGGAAATATATTTTCTGGTCATATGTTTCGTTAGGACTTGTAATGCTCACTAAGGGATATCCGTATCTTTTTGTGATTGGTGGAATTGTTATCGTATATCTTTTTGCAGATGCAAAGTTCAAGTTTAAAGATTTCTGGGAAAGATTTAAATTTTTAAAAATTCATATCGGACTTCCTATTGCCCTCATCATAGGTATGTGGTGGTTTGTGTATATGTATATGAAATTTGGTGATTCTTTTATGAATGTTTATATGGAAGAAACCTTACACAGGGCATTAGGACATAGAGAAGTTAAACTTACCGATTATTTCTTTTATTTAGGTGTTATTTTATGGGGATTCTTACCTTACTCTTTTGCTTTTTACTATGCAATTGTTGGAATGTTTAAAGATAGAAGATGTTTAAAAAGTTTATCATTTGCCCTTTCATGGTTCGGTGTTATGTTTGTTGTGTTCACAATTGCAAAAGGGAAGATCCCTACTTATTTCATACAGGCACATGTTCCGATGGCACTTTTAGTGGCATACTTTACGCTAAATTACATTCCTAAAAACATTTTCAATAAAACATTATGGATATCAACATTTGTTTTAGCAGGTCTTTTATTTATGGGAGTGGAAGCATATCTTGTCTATCAGTTTGAGTTGGACAAGATGTATTATGTGGTTCTTTTATATCCAGTTCTGTATGCCTTTAGATATAAAGATTTCTCATTATTCCCGTTTAACTCTGCATTAATCACATTTTTTGTTTTAGTTGTGTCAATCCTTCCATTAATTGAAAAATACAGACCTTACGATATTATCGGGAAAAGAATAGAACAAAAGCATATTCCAACACAGATTCCACTCAGAATAGAAGAAAGAATGATTCACAATATGCCTTTTTATGCGAAAAGAAAGGTTTTAAGAGACCAGACTGAAGAGCAGCTACTGGAAGCAGCTGAGAAAGGTAAATTTCTTGCATTAATTGAAGAAAAAAGCATAGATAAATTTCAGAATAAAGGCTTCATAATCTGGGTAGGATGGATATATAAAAAAGGTAGCGAGTCAAGATTTGCAATTCTTCTAAAGAATGTTTTAAAAGCTGAAAAAGGAGATTACTCAGGATTTGAGAAGTTTTATTTAGTTTATAGACCATAAATTTAAAGAGGTTGGGATTGGGAAAACTTTTAGGGTTCCTTTTTTTATTTATTTTAGGATTTTCCTTTTTTTTTCATTTGGGGCTGAATGATATCTGGATGCAGAATGAGTCGTTTTATGCTGAAACAGTTAGAGAAATGTTAGAAAATCACAACTTTTTAGAACCATTTTATAATTATGAACCACGATTTAATAAACCCCCTATGACCTACTGGCTGATCTTGATGTCTGTAATTCCTTTTGGGCTTTATGAATTTACAGTTAGATTGTCAATAGCTTTACTCGGTTTAGGAACAATATTTTTAACGTTTTTAATAGGAAAATTTTTATTTAACCAAAAAGTTGGATTTTATTCGGCTGTTGCTGTTTCTCTTTCTGTTTTATTTATAGCAAATTCAAGATATGCTTCCCCAGAGATTCCCCTTACATTTTTCTTTACACTTACAATGTACTTTTTCATAAAAGGATACAAAACTAATCAGTGGAAATATTACCTTTGGGCTTATGTTTCCCTAGGCTTTGCTGTTCTTACGAAATGGTTTCCCTATTATCTGATAATAGGAGGAATAATTCTTCTTTTTATCTTTTTAGATAGTCGTTTGAATCTGAAAATTTTCTGGAAAAAGTTTAAATCTTTAAAAATTCATATTGGACTTCCTATTGCCCTTGTTATTGGTATGTGGTGGACAGTCTATATGTATTTAAAATACAAAGATCAGTTTTTGGCTAAAGCCTTTAAAGAAACATTCCACAGAGCCACTGGAACAGGATGTATGAACCACGTAGATTTTTTATATTATCTCAAAGTAGCTTTATGGGGATTTTTACCTTACTCTCTGGTGTTTTTTATTGGTCTATTCCTTATTAAGGAAATTTATAAGAATAACAGGACTGCATCTTTATTTTTATTTTCATGGATAATTGTTCCTTATATCATCTTTTCAATTTCTTATGGAAAGATTTCTACTTATATTCTTCAAATATTTCCTGCTCTGGCAATTTTTTCAGGGTTAGCTTTAGTTAATTTTAAAAAAAATAATATCTTTAAGAAAATTTTGTTTAACGGATCACTGATTATTCCTTCATTTTTATATATGTTCCTGAGTTTTTATCTGATTTTTTATATGAATTTTAGTCTCTGGCTTGGTTTTATAGGCATTTTGCCTTTTGTTTTAAGCTTTTTTACAAAAGATGTAAAACTCCTTCCTTTTTTCTCCGTTTTCTCTTTCCTTATACTTTTTATAGTGTTTATTCTCCCAGAAATAGAAAAATTCAGACCTTATGACACCATTGGAAATTTAATAAAAACAGAAGATCCCGAAAAAAAATTTCCTACACTTGTTCAACATAAAAAAATTTATAACCTCCCTTTTTACGCAGAACGGAAAATAATTCAAGAGGCAAATCTATCTCAAATAAACAACAAGAGAAATTTTATTGCTTTAGTGTACAAAAAAGATTTATCATACTTTAAAGATACAAGAATATTATGGTGTGGCGATATTTATAGGTTTGGTGGTGATTCAAGAACATTTGTGTTTTTAAGATATATAAAGAAGTATAAAAAAGGAGATAAATCAGGATTTGTTCCTATGTGTTTAATTAAAAAAGGAGGCGATAATGAAAGAGCTGATTATGCTAAATGGTGAAATTTTTGAAGATAAACGTTTTTTAAGAAGTTTAATGTACGGAGAAGGTGTTTTTGAAACATTCAGATATAATGGTAAATTACCTAAATACATTGATTACCATTTTGAACGTCTTTTAAAAGGTGCAGAGCTTTTTAAAATTCCTAAGATCACAAAAGAAGATTTTATATACTACATAGAAAAGGCAGTTAAAGAACACGGTGGAAACGATCTGTATGTGAAAACTATTCTCGTATCTGAAGGGAATAGCTATTTTCCTTTAATTCCTGAAAAAAGCAATCTATTTGTAATGGTAAAAGATTTTAAGCCATTGGAGAAAAAAGAGATAACACTTATAAAATCTCCTTTTAATATCCACAGCTCAAGTCCTTTAAGAAGAGTTAAATCTATTAATTACGGCGAAAACATCATTGCAAAAAGATATGCCCTTGAAAATCAAGCAGATGATGTGATACTGCTGAACGAACATAATCAGGTGACAGAAACAACAACTTCAAATATTTTCTGGTTAAAAGGAAAATATCTTTATACAGCTTCTTTAGACTGTGGAGTTTTAGATGGTATCACAAGAAAAGTTATTATAGAAGAAGGGAAAAAAGAAGGTTTTACAGTTGTTGAAGGAAGATTTTATATTTCTGATCTTAAAAAAGCAGATTATGTATTTGTAACAAATGCATTACACGGTATTGTAAAAGTAAAAAACATAAAAGAAAAAGGGTAGGTCTTTAAAGACCTACCAGAAAATTTGGAGGAGATAAAGGAGTTTAGGTAATTAGCTCATTAGGTGCATTCTCATTAATGGCTAATTCACCTGTGATGTCCTCAGGGTTCTGGACACCGAAATACTTATAAATAGTTGATGCTATTGCGAATGGCTCAAACTGGTAACTATCGTCTGTTGGTGCTGTAAACTGCCTATTTTTATATGGTGTTCCTATTCTTTTTGTCTTACCTACTATTTTTCCTAACTGACGTCCTTCTATTGCTGAACCGCCAAATGTGTATAGGTTCTGATTATTTCCGTGATCCCAACCTCTGGCACTATTTAGATTTACATTTCTTCCAAAATCTCCAAAAACATTTATTATTATGTCGTTTCTTCCTGCTAATTTTATATGTTTAACTGCAACATCTATAGCTTCCATCAACTGTCTCATTCTTACAGGATAATCTATAATTCCATCAGAATGATCATCCCATAATCCAGTTCCTGCACTTCCTAAACTAATAAAAATTGTTTCTGGGTTTATTATTGCCAAACTAACTGCAGCTTCTAACATTTTTCCTGTAATATTATCAGGATACTGAACTTTATCACCAGTTTCTGGATCAACTGGAAGATTTTGTTCCACTATCTCTTTATTAAAAATAGAAGATATATATTCATCAACTTTTTTCCGTGAGGCAAAATTTTGATTAACTCTTGAAAATCTCGAATTTAATTCGTCATTTATTTTCATCGCTAAATTGTCTAACTTTGAATTTATACTATTTGATACATACTTATTTCTTTTCCTTGCATAAGGGTTCGAAAAATCAGGAGTTAAAGTTATAGGTTGAATTAAGTCGGACACATTAACATTCCCTTTATTGAAAACTGCAGAGTTTCCTTCAAATGTTACAAATGGCAATTTCATCTCCTTAATATCTTTGCCATATGGATTAAAAACTGAAAGTATAGCAGCTAAAGTAGTTGCCATCCCTGGTCTGCTGATATCCAAATTCCCAATCAAATTTTGTTTAATACTCAGTTCATGACTTTTAGTATCTGATTTTATTCTATGAACTGTTCTATAAATAGACATGTCTCCTGAAGCTAACAATCGCTCCATAATGTCTCCTCCTGCTGATCTCCACAGGAAATTCTTCGTTACCTCTGAATTATCATCATCTGGATCTTTCAATAGCTCTTGAGGATATGGATTTTGAGAATATTGGTTGATTTCATGTATATTAGTCAGATTTCCTGCCAATTCGGAAGCACCGCCATAAAGGTAAATATTAATAACTTTAGGTAATATATTAGGTTTTTCATATCCAATTTCATTCTGAATAAAACCTACAAAATCACCTATTTCTGGTAATGAAGTGGCAAAACTTTTACTCCCTAATATTGATGGAGAAGCCAATACAGATACACCTAAAATTCCTAACATTTTCATAAAATCTCTTCTATTCATGGTTTATACCTCCAATTCTTCTTTAATTATTCGGTTTTTGATTAAATTCTTTAATTGTTTAATTTTCTTAAAACGTTTTATAAACATAAAGTTCCCCCTTAAATTGAATCTGTATTGTTATTTTGATTTATCATTTGCGTATCTATTTTTTTAAAGAAGTAAAATTCAGAGAGTCTTGATATATAATCAAGAACAATAGACGCTCTTCCAATCTTATGGGCTATTTTTCCTTTCGTATATCCTGACTCTTTTATTATGTCTATTAGTTTTGTTATCTCTTCTTGTGTTGGTTCTCTCTCTAATATTGATCTTATTAGATACCTAACTGTGTTTTCTTCGTTCCCTATTATTGTAAATTCTCCTTTTGGTATTCCACCGTCTTTTAAGCTGGATGATTTCTTTATGTCTGTTAGTAAATCATCTCTTATCGCTCTGTGGTAATACATAAAACTTAATGTGTCCAATGGTACCTTTGGACTTCTTCCTAATTTGTATGTAAATACTGCCTGCTTCATCTGAGCATATGTGGCTTGTGTTGAACCTCTCCATATTGGTCTGTTTGCTCTGTCAAAATACTTTGATGATGCTTCCCAGTTTAATTTACCTGCTGTCCCAAAAAATGCTTCCTCTATTGTCTTTGGTCTCTCTAATCTGAATATGTATTCTTTTGAAAAAATTAATGTTTTATATATCTCTCTGAATGTTTTTGGATTCTTTGATAATACTATAGCTACTATGTCTTGTTTCTTATCTTCTGGGTATGTTGAAAATAGATGATTTACTATTATTTTCACTACTTTTGGTATTAGAGATTCATGTAACGCTAATGCTTTGTAAAAATCTGTACAGGTTTTTACTGTTGTGTCTAACACATATTGTGGTTCTGTGTTAACGTTTGTATCTCTTATTAATACATATCCTTGATCTTCACTTCCTAAATGCCAGTTCTGACACGCTTTCGCTGCTCTTGGTACTTCTTCATCTACAAATCTGTCTAAATATATCTCCATCATCTCTCTTACGTTGTCTTCTGGTGATCTGAATCTTCTCCAATTCTCTTGTGATATAACGTGGCTGTACACTATCTCGTTGATTGTTTTATCTTTACTGATCATCTTAACTAATCTTTTGTATATTTTTGTTATGTCGCTAAATGATACTGTCTCTAACTCTACTGCTGGAGAAAATAGTATTGTGTTCATTAGCTGGTATGCCATCCATCGGTCAAAATAGTCTTTGCTCAATGGCATTTCATACATCTCTGCTAATGGCCTTTGTAAATCTGGATATATAAACTCGTACTTATCATCTACTTCATCTTCTATATCCTCTAAATCGTCTAATGGTGTATCTAATGCTTCCTTTATCTCTTCTATGTAATCTTCTCTTACTTTTAGTTCTCCTGTATTTGCATCTACAAACTCTTTATATCCTATGCCTTTATACAGCGTGTTTAACACTTTGTTCGCTACTCTGTATTTATCCATTACTGATAGCTCTTCGTATTCTTCCCCTGTTATGGAACTTATATTGATACCTAAAGAAACATCTTCATCAGTTGGTTGTGGATCATTCAGTTTATTACTACTAATTGAAGAATCTTCTCCACAAGAAGCGAAAAACATCATCAAAATCGACACAAATACTAATTTTTTTATAATTTTCATAATCATATCCTCCTGAAGCATGTAAAAAATTTTTTACACAGATTTGATTTCGGAACAGTGTAAATAAACTTTACATTTTTGCACTTCAGTGTAAAATTTTGGAACAGGTCGACATTGAAATAGTAAGATTAGCTAAAATTCAATTAGAAGATATTCAGTTATATATATATTCATATTTAAATTTTCTGATGGTATCATATTTGATTAATTGAGATTTTAAAATTTAGAAGTATATTATTTTGTTTTAAATAAAATTCAGAGGAAATTGATGAAAAACAAAGCTGTTTTTTTAGATAGGGATGGTGTTATCAACGAAGATAAAGGATATGTCCACAAAATAGAAGATTTTTATATTTACCCTGAAGTTTTTCCTGCACTGAAAAAACTTCGAGAAGCAGGATACAAACTTTTAATTGTAACAAACCAGTCTGGAATAGCTTTAGACTATTACACAGAAGAAGATTTCCACAAAGTTACAGAACATATGCTTGAAGAACTATCAAAGCACGGAATAAAAATAGACCACGTTTATTACTGCCCACATCATGAAGAAGGAACGAACCCAAAATATACAATGAAATGTGATTGTAGAAAACCTAATAGCGGAATGATAAGAGACGGAATAAAAGATTTTAATGTTGATGTATCAAAATCTTTTTTAATAGGAGACAAGGAAAACGATATAAAAGCTGCACATAAAGAAGGATTAAAAGCTATTTTAGTTAAAACAGGACAAGGGAAAAAATACGTTGAAAATACAGAGGCAGATTTTGTAGCTGAGAATATATTAGATGCAGTAGAAAAATATATTTTAAAACAGGAGAATAATGGAAACTAAAACAAATTTAAAGAACTTAAATTTTAAAGAATTAGAAGATTTTGTAATAAAAAATAATTTGCCGAAGTTTAGGGCAAAACAGATTGCTAAATGGCTATACAACAAAAAAGTAGACTCATTCGATCAAATGACAGATCTGAGTAAAGCTGTCAGAGAACAGTTAAAAGAAAAAGCTGAAATAACAAGCCTGAAACTTGCAACATACGAAATTTCAGAAGAAGATGGGAGTATAAAATTTTTATGGAAACTAAAAGACGGACATACAATAGAAACAGTTTTAATACAGGAAAGAAACCATAAAACGTTGTGCATTTCTACACAGGTAGGATGTGCAGTTGGATGTAAGTTTTGCTTTACAACAAAAGATGGACTCATAAGAAATTTAGAAACACCTGAGATCATAGATCAGTATATAGAAGTTCAAAGATTCATAGGAAACACACCTGAAAACAGAATTTCTAATGTTGTTTATATGGGAATGGGAGAGCCATTGGCAAACTACGACAATGTTAAGAAGTCCGTTCAGATTTTCACAGATGATAAAATGCTGGGGTTATCAAATAGGAAAATAACAATTTCATCAAGTGGAATCATTCACCAGATAGAAAAGATGTATAACGATCCAGATTTTCCACAGGTAAAACTGGCAGTTTCATTGAACGCTTCCAACCAAAAGCAAAGAGAATATCTTATGCCTATTTCTCAAACAAACACAATAGAAGATCTGATGAAAACACTTGACAAAATTCCGTTTAAGCAAGGGTTTAGAATAATGCTTGAGTATGTTCTTATTAAAGGTGTAAATGATTCAGAAGAAGATGCTCATAGACTTGGAAAACTTATATCAAGAAACAGAAAAAAATACAAAGTAAATTTGATTCCTTTTAATCCGTTTCCAGGAACAGAATTTCAGCGTCCAACAGAAAAAGATGTTTTAAGATTTGAAAAAATTCTGTGGAAATACAACATCACCGTAATCGTAAGATGGAGTAAAGGTAAAGACATATCAGCAGCCTGCGGTCAACTAAGAAAAAAAGAAATAGAAAATCAAAAAATTATGATCACATAACACTTGCTTTATAAAATAATTATAATATTTTTATAAATACCTTTAATTAATATTGAAAAAATTTATATACAGATTGTATAATATTTGTTTCCAAAAAATTTAAGGAGGTTCTCATTATGGGCACAGATAGCCCGACGAGACAAAACTTTTATTTAATTAATAAGGAGGACAGAAAATGGAAAAAACCCTCGGACTGCATATCTTAGCGGACTTATACGGTGTCGATTTCGACAAAATTGATCACGTTGAGGACGTGAAAGCCCTTTTAGAAGGCGCAGTAAAGTACGCAGATTTAAGCAAACTATCATCACACTTTCATCAATTCAACCCACACGGTGCAACAGGAGTTATCCTTTTAGAAGAATCTCACATTTCTATCCACACATGGCCAGAACACGGTTATGCGGCTATTGATGTTTATACATGTGGTGGAAAAGAGAAAACATTTAAAGCAATGGAATATATACTTAAAGTATTAAAACCTAAAAGGGTTGATGAAAAAATAGCAGAACGAGGGACTGTCCCTACAAACGAAGCTGCAACTAATATAGAAAAAATAGAAATGACAGAAGTGGCATAAATTTAATACATCTTAAGTATGTATTTCATTAAACTGCAGAGAAATTTCTCTGCAGTTTGTTATTGCTCTAAATACTTTTCTAATTTTTCTATAATATCAAATACTTTATCATTAATCTTAAAACTTACTCTATTTGTTATAAGTTTTGCTGTTGATGGTCTTATACTATCAATAACCACAAGACCATTTTCTCTCAATGTAGTTCCTGTTTCCACAATATCAACAATAAATTCAGATAAACCTACAAGAGGTGCAAGCTCTATAGAACCGTAAAGTTCTATAATCTGTGTTTTTATTCCTTTCTCAGAAAAAAATGCTTTAGTTATTTTAGGATATTTTGTTGAAATTTTTAAAGATGTTGGATTTGAAAAATATTTTTCTTTATCTTTTTCAAGACCAGCAACCACAATATTACAATATCCGAGACCTAAATCAACAGGTTTATAAACATCGGCTTCCGACTCAAGTAAAACATCATCACCTGCAACTCCAATGTCTGCTGCACCGTATTCCACATAAGTCGGGACATCTTTTGCCCTTACCAATAAAAACCTAAAATCATCATTTTCAATTATGAGCTTCCTGGATTTTGATTCTATTTTTTTTTCTAAAATTCCTGCTTTTATAAACAGGTCTATTGTTTCGTCAAACAATCTTCCTTTTGGTAAAGCAATCGTTACTTTTTCCATTTATTTCCTTACCAGTGGTATGCTTATCCAGAGTTCTTCAGTATCACCTTCTGTCCTTAAATCCACTTCAATATTGTCAGACTGGAATTGTGGATATTTAGAAAATATCTGCATCAAATCTTTCTGAAGCATTTCTGTAAAATTAGGAGGAAGCTGGTTTCTTTCATATGAGAGAACCATAGTCAAACGCTTCTTTGCCGTGCTGGCAGATTTATCCCTCCTAAAAAAGTCTAAAATAGCCATTATTACCTCCTAAAAAGTCTGGTTAAGAAATTTCCCTTCTCTTCCAACTCGTCAAATGGGATATCAAACCCTTCCAGCCTCTTAGCCACGTTCATTAGTGCCTTACCTGCTTTTGATCCTTCAGATAAGACTATTGGTTCTCCCTTATTTGTATAATCAACCATTTTTTCTTCATCAGGAATTATTCCTATTTTTGGTATCTGTAAAATTTCTTCAACGTCTTCTACAGAGAGCATTTCACCTTTTTTAACCTGATGTAGTTTAATTCTGTTCACAATCAAACTGATTTTCTCTTTTTCCATTGATTCTAAAAGCCCTATAATCCTGTCAGCATCTCTCACAGAAGAGACTTCGGGATTTACTACAACTAACGCTTCCTGTGCTGGAGCAGATGCAGTTTTAAATCCACTCTCGATACCAGCAGGTGAATCAATAATAATGTAATCAAATTTTTCTTCGACAGCATCTATAATTTCCTGTAACTGTTCAGGTTGAACGGCTTCTTTATCTTTAGTCTGAGCAGCAGGAAGTAGGTGTAAAGGATAACCTCTTTTATCTTTTACAAATGCTTTTTCTGGTGGAACTCTACCTTCAACCACATCAACAATGTCATAAACTATTCTGTTTTCAAGACCTAAAATCATATCTAAATTTCTTAGTCCGATATCTGCGTCAATAGTTAAAACATTCTTTCCTAATGCAGCTAATGCTGTTCCTATGTTGGCAGTTACAGTTGTTTTACCAACACCGCCTTTTCCTGATGTTACTACAATAACTCTTGCCATAATTTGCTACCCTCTTTAAATTTTCTCAATAAATATTTGATTATTCTCAATAAATGCTTTTTCTGGATACTCAGGGCTTTCTACATCTTCATCTGGAGAACGGGTGATATAATTAGAAATTCTAAGTTGCTGAGGCTTTAATTTTAAAGCCATAACTACGGAAGTCTCATCTCCGTTTGCACCAGCATGTACAACACCTCTGATTTTACCCATAACAATAATATTCCCGGAAGCTACAACATAAGCATCTGGATTTACATCTCCGATTATAAGGACATCTCCATCATATTCTACCCTTTGACCACTTCTTATTGTTTTATTTATTATTTTTAATGTTTTTTTCTCCTGAAACTTATCTATTGTAGATTTTTTAGTTTCAGTTTTTTCAGAAAATTTATAACCTAAAACTTTTGTATTATATTTTTCCAATACTTTTTCAATCTTTTTCTTATCATCCTCAGAGATGTTTAAATCGCCAACGTCAAGAATTGCCAAAGAACCTTTAAAAAAAGCAGAAGATAATTTTTTATCTAATTCTTTAAGATTCTCTTCAATATCTTCATTTTGAAGCTTGATCATTAATGCTGGAACCGTTACACCTTTAATTTCTATTCCCATTACACTCTCGTTAATGTTTAGTTATAATATATTATTCTTATATTTTAAGCTATTTTGTTCGTGGAGGCAAAACAAAAAAAATGCAAAATGAAGGATTTAATGAATATTTCGTATATAAAGAGGGAAAACTTTATTGCGATAATGTTTCTATCGAAACCATAAAGAAAAAATACGGGACACCTTTTTATATTTATAGCAAAAAAGCTATTTTAGATAAAATAAATGAATATAAAGAAGCTTTTGCAGATTATCCTACCCTCATATGTTATGCTGCAAAGGCAAATTCAAACCTCTCTCTTTTAAAAATATTTGCAGAAAATGATATTGGCTGTGATATAGTTTCAGGCGGAGAACTGTACAAAGCGAGAAAAGCAGGAATTCCTTCAAACAAAATTGTTTACGCAGGTGTTGGAAAAACCGATTTTGAGATAGATTATGCACTTCGTGAAAACATTCTTTCTTTCAATGTTGAAAGCAGAATGGAACTTGAAGTCATCAATGAACTTGCACAAAAACAGGGAAAAAAAGCAAAAATCTCCATAAGAGTAAACCCAGATGTTGATCCAAAAACACATCCTTACATATCAACAGGACTCAGAACAAGCAAATTTGGAATAGATATAGATGAAGCATTAGATGTATATAAAATGGCTGCTAAACTTGAAAACATAGAAATAGTCGGGATCCACTGCCACATAGGTTCTCAAATAATGGAAATTTCTCCATATATAGAGTCCGTTGAGAAAGTTGCTGACCTGATTTTTAATCTAAAAAAAGAAGGATTTGAACTTCAATATTTTGATATAGGTGGAGGATTAGGTATCAGATACAAACCTGAAGACAATCCACCAAAACCAAAAGATTTAGCTGATGCTA
>JALVEZ010000047.1 GCA_027030405.1 Hydrogenothermaceae bacterium
AGAATAAAAAAACGCCTCTTTATAAGAGTTTGATTTATGAATAAGATAAAAAAGCAGTCCAAATCCTGCTAAAAACAAAAAAGGAATAAAAAAATTAGGAAAAGAAAGGCTTAAAGCAATTCCACTTATAACAGATATAAATAAATTTTTCCTCATAATATAGATTTATCTCATAAATTTTATAATTTGTTAATATATTATAATTAAATAAACCGAATACAAAGTCAGGAGGAATAAATTGGGAAAATTAAAAGTTGTCATAGACAGAGTTATCTGCGAAGGAATAGGGCCGTGTGCCGAAGAAACAAAATATATAGAATTAGATAAAAGACATAAGGCAGTTGTCCTTGAACCTGGAAAAGATAAACAGGAGCTATTTCAGGAGGTGGCAGAAAAAAGGAGACAGGAAGTTATACTTGATTTAACTCCAGATGAAGAGGAAGAAATCTTCAGAGCAGCAGAAGTTTGCCCTGTTGATGCTATATTTATTTATGATCCAGAAACAGGAGAACAACTTTATCCGTAGGAGAAAATTATGATAGACAGAATTTATGACTTTTATGAAAAAAATGTTAAATATGTAATATTTGCAGTTCCAGTAGTTCTTTTTATCGTTATGGCATTTCTTTACGTAAAAGCCAGTTAAGATCAGACAGGCACATAAAGTGCCTGTTTTTCATTTTTCTAAAACTTGCTTTTTGGAACCATCTTTTAAAGATTTTGATGAAAAATATTTATGGTATAGAAATATTCCAGCAACAGCACCTAAAGCAAAACTACCTAAAAAGAAACTCATCTTAACAAACGAGATGATCGCAAGAATAATAAGCATTATGTATAAAAATTTCATTTTTCTACCTTATTAGTCAAAAGAATCGACGTAGTTTTTTCAAAAATATCTTTCCTTTCACTTAATATAATCAAATTTTTCTCATTTTGTAAATCTTTTAGATATTTCTTTCTTGTAAGAATATATACCTTATCATTCTGTTTTGATAGATAACTCTCAAGTTCATCTACAGAATTAAACTTGGGAATTCTTTTTCTTATATAAAATGCAAATGCAGGATTAAATCCTCTATAAGCCACGACAGGTTTTGATTTATCTATCAAAGGTAACATCACAACAACAGGATTTTCTTTGTCAATTTTCGGAAACATCAGATAAAAGAAAGCAAATATCAAAACGATAGAAAATACCGAAAGTGAGAAATTTATTTCAATAGGTTTTTTATGTCTTAAATAAAAATATAGAGCTACAAGACCACCAACAGTCCAGATAAAAAAGTAAAATGCAAGATAATCAAGTTGTTTTAAAACAGGATCAGACTTTATCCCGAAATAAAGTCCTGCAACTGCAATCAAAGAAACAACTATAAACAAAGCAATGCTAAATCCGACTTTATATCTTTTAAGATTGATATACTCCATTTTAAAAATGAAGTAACCTAAAAGAATAGCCAGAGCAGGATATACAGGTGTTGTATAATTCGGTAGTTTTGTTTTGGAGATAGCAAAAAATATTGTGTAAATAGAAACATAAAAAATCAAAAAGACTAAAAAATCATTATGCCGTCTATCTTTCCATCCTTTTATAAAGGTTTGCACCACATAAACACTGAAAGGAAGCATACCAAAAAATACAAAAAGAAATGTCATAAGGAATATCCCACCGTGTCCTTCCATAGAATCAGAAAATCTGTGGAGATTGTGTTTAAAGATAAACTCCTCTAACCACACACCGTGAGTTTTTATAGTTACGGCAATATACCACGGCAGAGAAACTGCTAAAATTATCAAAATTCCTCTAAATATCTTTAAAAACTTAAATGTTTCAACATTAAAACTTCTTTTATAAAAAAGAAAACTTAAAACAATCAACCCAGGAAGGACTACGGCAACAGGCCCTTTTGTTAAAACACCTAATCCCATCGCCAGATACGACAAGTACAAAAACTTATCACTCTTTTCTCTAAAAGCAGCATAAAAAGCAAAAAGAGTAAGGGATATATAAAAAATCAGATACGGATCTGGAACTGCCATGTGAAATTGTAGGGAAGCGTGTAAAGAAGAAAACAGAGCGAGGCTGGAAAAAAATGCAACTTTTTCATTAAAAAATCTTCTTGCAAATAAAAATGTTATCAGAACCGTTAATGCCCCGAAAAATGAAGAAAAAAAGCGGGCAGAAAATTCAGATACACCGAAAATCTTATACGCAAGCATCATAAAATAGTAATGCATAGGCGGTTTATCTGTCCTGAGTTCGTAGTTAAAAGTAGGAACGATAAGATCCCCTCTTTCAAGCATCTCTCTGGCACAGGTTGCATTCTTTGCCTCATCAAGGCTGTAGATAGACAAACCACCGATGTTAGCAGAAAAAATCGTCCAGCTTATTAAAAATATAAAAACAGGTAAATAAATTTTTCTCATCAATATTCCTGTCGCATATTTATCAATGAAAAATGAATGCTTATTGCTCTTTTGAGAAGTAGTTTTTCTTTATCAATAAATACAGATTTTCAGAACTTACCCAGACAATAACAGCCCCTGCAATTACAGGCAGCAGACTCTGGAGCAACTTAGCAAATCCTAAAGAAGGATCAGTAAAATCAACCTGAAAAATAAAAGGTAGATTATGAACTATGGCGTATATACCAATTATTATCCCTATCAGATACAAGATTATAGTAACTATCATTTAATTTCCTTAATATAACAAGGAAGGCTTACGCCTTCCTTTTATTCTTCTTTTTCTTTTTCTTTAAATTTATAAACTCTAACGATCCTATCACCTTCGATCTTCAACGCTGGATCACCCATTGCAGTTCTTTTTGCAACAGGAATTCTCTTATCATCCACAACCACCTTAAGCAGCCTGCCGTTCTCCGTAGTAACAAATAAAAGATCACCTAAATCAACTGCTTCTATAGAAACCAGATAATCATCTTTATTCAGTTTTATAGCCATTAAACCTTTTTGTGCTCTTTTCTTAAATTTCTTCTCTTTATCCTTTTTATAAAACTCCTCTTTTGGAACAAGCTTACAGTATCCAAGTGAAGTTGTGGTCATTAAGAAAGGTTCTTCATTAACAAGAAGTCCACCTGCCACCTCATCACCTTCATCCAGATCAATTGCTTCTACACCTTTAGCTTTATCTGATGTAACCCTTACCTGACTTCTATCAAAAATCAGTAAATCACCTTTCTTAGTATATACCCCTATATATGACGGATGGTCGTCTGCAAATGCAGATACGACTTCATCATCTTCCGTAAGTGGAATTAATGAATGCTTCTGGGATTTGTAATAGATATCGTTATCTGAAATTCTTTTAATTATTCCTTTTTTAGTAAGGATAAACAGCCTATCCTCATTTCCTTCGCCTTTATAAATAGAACCGACAATCTCTTCATCTTCGGCTATATCTATTTTTCCCTGTTCTTTTGGAAGGTCTGCAACTAAACTCCAGTAAGATGTTCCTTTATTTGTAATAACTGCCAGCGGCAGAGAACTCTTAATTTCCTGTAAAGAAATAAGTTTTTCTCCTGGCTTTAAAGAAGCAGTTATCTCAGAAATAACTCTTTGGACAACTTCTTCTTTTGGTTGTTTTTCTGGCTCTATTTTGTAGTTGAAAATTCTTCCGCTGCTTAATATTCCTATAAAGTGGTCTTCTTCAAAGGTTAAACTCTCGCCTTTTTCTGCCAGAACAACCGTTTTTCTTTCGTCGCCATATTTTTCTAAAAGTTCATCAGTTTCTTCAATAAAGATTCTTATCTTTTCTTCTTCAGAAGAAAGTATTCTTTGATAGTTCTGGATGTTTTCTTTTAATGTTTCAGCCTCACTGTAAAGTTTTTCACTTTCTAAAGCAGTGAATCTTGATAACCTCATCTCAAGAATTGAGCTTGACTGTTCTTCCGAAAGTCCGAACTCTGATTTTAAACTTGTTTTTGCTTCCTGAATATCTTTTGAACCTCTTACTATCTCAATAACCCTATCAGCATTTTCCAGTGCCCTTAATAAACCTTCAACAATATGAAGTCTTCTTTCAGCTTTATCTAACTCGAATAATGTTCTTCTTGTGATGATTTCTATTCTGTGTTTAATAAATTCCCATAAAATCTCTTTCAGATCTAAAACTTTAGGCTGTTTATCCACTAAAAGAGTAAGATTTATCGGAATACTTTTTTGTAAAGATGTTCTTCTGTAAAGTTTCTTTAAAACTTTTTCAGGATCTGCTTCTCTTTTCAGTTCAACGATTATTCTGATTCCGTCTCTGTCAGACTCATCTCTAAGGTCTGAAATTCCTTTTTCCTGTCCTTTTCTGACAAGCTCAGCAATTCTTTTTATAAGATCAACTTTGTTTACCTGATATGGAATTTCATAAATGATTATTCTATGTCTGTTTCCTGGAAGTTTTTCTATTCTTGCTTTTCCTTTAACTGTTACAGAACCACGGGAATTTTTATAAATATCAACAATTTCTTCATGAGGAGTAATCAGGATTCCACCTGTTGGGAAATCAGGGCCTTTTATAAATTGGCAAAGCTCATCAATCGTGGCATTTGGAAATTCTGCAAGATATTTTAATGCTTCTGCAACTTCCGTAAAGTTGTGAGGTGGAATGTTTGTTGATAATCCAACTGCAATACCTGAAGCCCCGTTACATATCAAATTCGGAAACTTTGAAGGTAAAACTGTTGGCTCTTCAAGTGAAGCATCAAAGTTAGGAGCCATATCAACTGTATTCTTATCAAGATCAGCAAGCATCTCAACAGCAAGTTTTGAAAGTCTTGCTTCTGTATTGTGATTTATTATTCCGTTTCCAACAAAAGAGTGGCAATTACTATTTACTCTTATTGAATAGACAACTTTTTCTCCAGTTTC
>JALVEZ010000048.1 GCA_027030405.1 Hydrogenothermaceae bacterium
ACGCAATTCATCTTTTACTCGGAAAACAGGCAAAACCAGGAAGTGGAGCATTCAGTTTAACAGGGCAACCTTCTGCATGTGGAACTGCGAGGGAAGTTGGGACATTTGCCCACAGATTACCTGCTGATATGGTTGTATTCAATCCGAAACACAGAAAAATCTCAGAAAAAATATGGAAAATTCCTTCAGGAACACTTAATCCAAAAGTCGGTTCTCACATCGTAAAAATAATGAGAGATTTAGAAGATGGAAAAATAAAGTGGGCATGGGTTCATGTGTGTAATCCATGGCAGGACACAGCGAATGCAAACCACTGGATAAAAGCAGCAAGAACTATGGATAACTTTATTGTTGTTTCTGATTCGTATCCAGGAATCTCAGCAAAAGTTGCAGATCTTATTCTTCCAAGTGCAATGATTTATGAAAAATGGGGAGCATATGGAAATGCTGAAAGAAGAACCCAACACTGGAGACAGCAAGTTACTCCAATTGGAGAAGCTATGCCAGATGTTTGGCAGATAGTTGAATTCTCCAAATTCTTCAAACTGAAAGAAGTCTGGAAAGACTGGACTTTACCTGATGGAACAAAACTACCAAATGTTTTAGATAAAGCGAAAGCTATGGGTTATAGCCCAGAAGATACACTTTTTGATGTATTATTTGCCAATGCAGAAGCAAAAAGCTATAAATGGCCTGATCCAATAGCAATGGGACATCCAAACACAGAAGCAGAAGGTGATAAGAGAAAGGTTAGAGGTAGTGATGGAAAACCGTTTGAAGGATACGGATTCTTTATCCATAAATATTTATGGGAAGAATATAGAAAGTTCGGTTTAGGTCATGCACACGATTTAGCAGATTTTGATACATATCATAAAGTTAGAGGTTTGAGATGGCCAGTTGTTGACGGAAAAGAAACACCATGGAGATTCAATACAAAATACGATCCTTATGCAAGAAGAGCTAACCCTAATGGTGAATTTGCATTCTACGGGCCTGCTCTAAAAGCATTGCCAAAAGGTGATTTATTTGGCCCCAAAACAAAAGAAAAGTACAGCTTAAAAAATAAAGCAAAAATTTTCTTAAGACCTTACATGGAGCCACCTGAAAAACCAGATGAAGAATATCCGTTCTGGTTCTGTACAGGAAGGGTTCTTGAACACTGGCATACAGGAACAATGACAATGAGAGTTCCTGAACTCTACAGAGCAGTTCCTCAAGCACTCTGTTTTATGAATCCATCTGATGCACAAAACCTTGGATTAAAAGATGGTGATGTTGTATGGATAGAAAGTAGAAGAGGAAGAGCCAAAGCCAGAATAACAACAAGAGGAAGAAATAAACCTCCAAAAGGTTATGTATTTGTTCCATTCTTTGATGAAAGGGTTTTTGTAAATAAAGTGTGTCTTGACCATACATGTCCTATTTCTAAAGAGACAGACTATAAAAAAGCTGCTGTAAAAATCTACAAAGCTTGATTTAGAGGGTAGCTTTGGAAAAGGACACTAAACACGGCTTAAATAGAAGAAAATTTATAATAAGCTCAGTTCAGGCAGTTGGTTTAAGTATGATAGGAGGGCTGGTTTGGGGGGCTTATGTATCAGAAGATAAAAGCTCCCCAATTGTTTTAAGACCTCCAGGAGCGTTAAAAGAGGAAGATTTTGTAAAAAAATGTATTAAGTGTGGTCTATGTGTAGAAGCTTGTAAACACAGACCTAACAATCCAAACCCTGGAACTGCTACTCTTGCATTAGGAACTCCAGGTGGACATAAACCTAAAAAATCTACTCCTCATATATATCCTGATAAAGTACCTATAGGGACTCCTTACTTTGTACCGAGAGAAGTACCGTGTTATATGTGTCAGAACATCCCTTGCACAGTAGCTTGTCCAACAGGGGCGTTAGAACCAAATAAAGTTACAAGTATAAAAAATGGTAGAAAAGTTTTAGATATTAACAAAGCTAAAATGGGACTTGCAGTAATTGATATGGAAAGTTGTATAGCATTCTGGGGAATCCAGTGTGATGCGTGTTATAGAGCCTGTCCTGTTATAGATAAAGCATTAACAATTGAGTATATGAAAAATGAAAGAACTGGAAAACATGCGTATTTGGTTCCAGTCGTTCACAGCAAACACTGTACTGGATGTGGAATGTGTGAATATGCCTGTGTTACAGAAAAACCTTCTATATTTGTTCTTCCAATACATTTGGCAAAGGGAAAAGCAGGCTCTCATTATGTTAAAGGCTGGGAAAAGAAAGTTGATGTTAAGTTAAAACCACAAACTTTCCACAAAACGAAAAAAAGTGAAAAAAGTCCTGAGGAATATCTAAATACTGAGGATTTATTTAATGAATAGTAACAAAATTTTAAAGTTTTTATATAAGCATAGATTTCTTCTTTCAAGGAGAATAGTTCAGCTTTCTATACTTTTCCTATATTTCGCAGGAAATGCTTATGGCTGGACTATTTTAAAAGGAAATCTAAGTGCTTCTTTATTTATGGAAACTATTCCTTTTGCAGACCCTTATGCAGTTTTACAGATGTTTGCTGCAGGGGCACTGGTTTCTATTGATGTTTTATTAGGTGCATTTTTAATCCTTTTCTTTTACGCAGTTATCGGAGGAAGGGCTTTTTGCAGTTGGGTTTGTCCGATAAACATGGTTACAGACCTTGCAAATTGGATCAGAAAAAAATTAAAGCTTGACAAAGATGAATGGCAGTTAAGATTTAGCCGTAAAACCAGATACTGGATTTTAGGTTTAAGTCTGATTCTGTCATTTTTACTTGCAGTTCCTGCTTTTGAATTTATCAGTCCTATCTCTATGCTTCATAGAGGCGTAGTTTTTGGAATGGGATTAGGTTGGGCTGCAGTTTTAGGAGTATTTTTATTTGAACTATTTGTTACTAAAAACGGCTGGTGTGGACATTTATGCCCTCTTGGTGCGTTCTATTCATTGGCAACATCAAAAAGTGCAATCAGGGTTTACCATTATCAACCAAACTGTACTCTCTGTATGAACTGTAAAAACATCTGTCCTGAAAAACAGGTTTTACCAATAATTGGAAAAGAAAACGGATTCGTAATCTCAGGAGAGTGTATAAACTGTGGAAGATGTATAGAGGTATGTAATGATGATGCACTTCAGTTTGCTTTCAGATACTTGCCACCAAAGGGCAAAGAAAAAATGCCAGCAGAAGCAGAACTAAATTAAATGAAAATTAGGAGGGTTTTATAATGAAAAAGCAGCTATTTTACTCATTAACTTCATTCTTCTTGGTAGTAATGTCTATCTATTTTGTAGGTTGTGCCTCCCAGGGAGGGAGTGAGTCCAGTTCAAAAGCTATATCAGATAAAGAATTAGGTTTAAGAAAAGCAGATGTCACTACTGAGCAGAAAGTTAATCTACCACCTGTAAAATATACAGAAGAATCTCCAGGAACAGGAAAATTATTGCCAACATCATATCCTACAGCACCACCTCAAATTCCTCATACTGTAGAAGGGTTTCTTCCAATCACAAAAGATAACAATGCTTGTTTAAACTGTCATTCTCCAGAAGTTGCCAAAGATATGGGAGCTGTTCCTATTCCAGAATCTCATTTTATAGATCCAAGAACAGGAAAAAAACTTGATCATGTGGCTGGAGCAAGATTCGTATGTGTTACATGTCATACACCTCAAGCAAATGCAAAACCATTGGTACAAAATACATTTAAACCGGCCCAGTAAGGAGAAATAATTTGAATAGAAGGAAGTTCTTAAAAAGTTTTCCAATATGGGCATATTCAACAGTTAATGGGGATGTAGAGGAAAAACTCTACATCCGCCCACCTTACAGTGAAAATGCAGATTTTTTAAAATGTGTTAACTGTGAAGGTATTTGTGCTTCTGCCTGCCCTGAAGGAATTATTCATCGTGCAGAAGATAAAACCCCATTTTTATCTTTTGAAAGTAGAGGATGTACATTTTGTCAGGAATGTGCAAAGGTTTGCCCTGAAAATGTATTACAGGTGAACGAAGGACTTAAGCCAAAAATAAATGCTCTAATCGAAATTGAAAAAACAAAATGCGTTTCATGGCATGGAACATTGTGCAATTCCTGTAGTGATGTTTGCCTTGATAGTGCAATTAAATTTGAAGGCTTATGGAAGCCAGAAATAAATAATGAAAAATGTACTGCCTGTGGATTTTGTTTAACGGTTTGCCCTGTTAGTGCAATAAATGCAACACCTTTAGAGGTAAACAGTTGAAAAAAATCGTTGTTTTAGTCTTTTTCATAAGTTTGAACGCTTTTGCAGTTCCTGAAGAGCTGAAACCTGTTGCTGTATTAAAAACATCTGCAGGAAATACAGATGCTGTTTATAAAAACGGAAAACTATATGTTGGAACAGAGTTAGGAACAGTAGAAATAGTAGATTTAAATAAACAAAAAACAATTGAGAAAATAAATTTGCCACAGATTTTGAATTTCTTTGAAGAGTATTATCCTCCAAAAATCTATTCTGTTGATTATTTGAATGGAAAACTGCTAATCCTTGCAGAAGAAGAAGGTGGATATTCTTCTTTATTTATTTATCAAAATAAAAGACTAAACAAAATTATATCCAAAAAAGACAAATTAATAATAAAAAAAGCCAGATTCGTTTCTGATGAAAAAATAGTTTTAGCACTGCTCAGCGATGAAATAATTCTATTTTCATTAAAAAATAAGAAACAGATTTACAGAAAACAGGTAAGCAGTTCTCCATTTTCTGGATTTGCCTTAAGTCCAGATAAAAAGACGATTG
>JALVEZ010000049.1 GCA_027030405.1 Hydrogenothermaceae bacterium
TAAAAGAAGAAATAAAAAAAGCTATCAAAATACAGGAAGATCTCGGACTTGATGTTCTTGTTCACGGAGAGTTTGAAAGAACAGATATGGTTGAATTTTTCGGACAAAAGATGGAAGGTTTTGCATTTACAAAAAATGGCTGGGTTCAATCTTACGGAACGAGATGTGTTCGCCCACCAATTATCTATGGTGATGTTTCCAGACCTGAACCAATGACACTAAAAGAAACATTGTACGCCCAGAGCCTTACTGATAAACCTGTAAAAGGAATGTTAACAGGAGCAGTAACAATACTCAACTGGTCGTTCTGGAGAAAAGATATTTCTAAAAAAGAGATTGCTTATCAGATTGCATTAGCTCTTAGAGAAGAGGTTTTAGACCTTGAAAAAGCAGGAATAAAGATAATCCAGATAGATGAACCTGCGTTTAGAGAAGGACTGCCTTTAAAGAAAAGGAAACAGGAAGATTATCTGAACTGGGCAGTAAAAGCATTTAGACTAACAAACAATACGGTAAAAGAAACTACACAGATACACACTCACATGTGTTATTCAGAATTTAATGAAATTATTGAATGGATTTACAAAATGGACGCCGATGTTATATCTATTGAAGCTTCAAGGTCAAAAGGGGAAATTATAGAAGCATTTGAGAAATTTAACTACGACCACGGAATCGGAGTTGGTGTTTATGATATACACTCTCCAAGAGTCCCACCTGTTGAAGAAATGCTTGAAATAGCAGAAAGGACAGTTCAGGTAATAGATAAAAATCTCATATGGATAAATCCAGATTGTGGACTTAAAACAAGAGGATGGGAAGAAACAATTCCTGCCTTGAAAAATATGGTTCAGGTTGCAAAAATACTTAGAGAAAAATACGGTGCAGAATACGATTGGAATTCATTTCTGAATAAAGTTCCAGCCTAAACTCCAAGCCCTCTTTTTAGAGGGCTTTTTTACTTATCAATAAAGCCAAATCATTAAGCCTCATAAAAAGATTGCATTTTCTACAAAAATCATTCATCCTAATTATTAAAAATAATAAAATAACAGGGAGAAAATCATGTCAACATTAATTCGTAGAGTCTTAGGATTTTTCATTTTTTCTATTATCCTTATCTTTAACTTTTCTTGCGATATTGGTTCAGATAGTTCACAGATACAATCTGAATCTATCCAAAAAAAAGAATTTTCATTCAACATTGATAGTATAAACCCAGATAAAGTTCAAACACAGGAAGATGAAGATATTCAGATAATCTTACCAAACAATGAAAAAGTAGAAATAATTGAGAAAAAAATAGAAAAAAGAAAAAATGGATTTACATTTTATGGTTATGTAAAGGATAAACCGGATAGTAGCGTTATACTAACTGTTGAAAATGGATATATGTATGGGAAATTAAATATTGGAAAAGATTCATACTATATAGAGCCTATAAATGATAAATCATTTATTATCGCAAAGCATGTAAAAGGAAGAACTCCAACATTTGAATTTGATGTTGAAACATTAAATCCCAAAATTATTGGCAAAAAATCTATATCCAAACAGTCATTTTCTGAAATAGAAAACGGCTCTAAAATAGATATTTTAGTTTTATATACACAAAAAATGTACCAAAAATATGGAAATAGTATTCAAGCATTAATTCAAAATTTTATTGATATAACAAATAATTCTCTAAAAAAGAGTGGTGTGGCCACTAAATTAAATTTGGTTGGAACAAAACTTTTTTTAGATGAAAATGTACAGGAAGACATTGATATAAATTCTGCTTTATTTTATATAAAAGATAGCTCAACTGTTCATTCTTTAAGAGAACAATATAAAGCCGATTTAGTTAGTCTACTCAGGGTATTTGATTCAGATATCCATAGTTATTGTGGTTTAGGATTTATATTATATAATTTAGATAACTATTTTCCAGATTGGCAAAACGATATTCAATCTGTAGCTGATGCTTATAAGATTCTTGGATATACAGTAGTTCAGGTTAGACCAGTAACAGAAGCAAATCCTTATTACTGTTATGAAACAACTTTTGCACATGAAGTAGGTCATAACTTAGGAGCTAATCACGATAGAGATCATTCCACTGGATATGGTGCCTTTCCATACTCATTTGGACATGATAATCCAGGCGTATTTGCCACTATAATGAGTTATGATTCGCCACTTATAGATTACTATTCTAATCCTAACTTAACCTATTTAGGGGAAAAAATAGGTGTTCCAGAAGGTGAACCAAATAGTGCAGATAATGTAAAAACGTTTAATCAAACAAGATTGATCGTATCAAATTACTACTATAACAATGAAGATATCAAACCAGACATAAATATATCTGAAACATTGATAAGATTTAGTGAGCTATCAGTTGGTAGTCAGGATAGTAAAACAGTAATAATAAAAAATGAAGGAAATGGTAATTTAAATATAAAGAAAATATTATTAAGAGGTATTAATTCATCTGAATATGTTATGAATAATAACTGCAGTTCAGTTATATATCCAAATCAAAGCTGTAATATAAACATTTCATTTAAACCATCATCTCCTGGATATAAAAAGGCTATTATTAAAATATACTCTAATGACCCTGATGAATCTAAAACTATTATTAAGCTTAGAGGAATTGGTCGTTAATTGATAACCTGCCTCATTAAAAGAGGCAGGTTGTTATATTTAAAACATCCATCCTAAAGATGCAAATCCACCTTTTGCATCAACTTTTGTTATGTCTCCTTCAACTTCCAATTTAGATTTAAACACCCTATATCCTAATTCCATAAAAGCCTTTTTATAGTTTAATCTAATTGCATCAATAAAATCATAAGAATACTTTCCATCCCAGATATAAGCTTGAAGTTCAAGGATTATTTCTGCTGTTAAGCTTTGGTTTACAGGTAAAGCTTCTACTTCGGCTTCTAAATCAAGCATAGGAATGAACTTTGTATCTTTAATTTCACCTGTATTTCCTTCGCTCTCTACCTCAAGTTTATAATCGATATATCTGAGACTAAATCCTGCTCTAAAATCTAATCTGTCTTCTGTTTTTTCTTTTAAATGTCCAATATCCCACAAAAGTCCAAGATCATAATTTATGACTTCTTCTTTTGATTCAAACTCTTTTCCTGGATCAACAGTTAGGTCTTTAACCTTAAATGTGTTTGATGCTTTACCTTCTCCTTCAAACTCAATAGGAGTGTAAGTAAAGATAAAGTTAGGGATGTAAGAACCGTCACCTTCTAAAATAGCTTTAAATCCTATATCTTTGGCTTTTTCTAAATTTAATGTCCCTTTCTTTGCAATCTTGTTACCTGTTTCGTGAAGGTTTCCAGAAGGATACGCAACCCAATAATCTACAGAAATTTCAAGGAAATCTTCTTTTTCTATCTTTTCTTCCTGTTTTCCCTGTTCTTCTTCGTGGCTCTGAAAATGTTCTTCAGAAGCAAAAGCATTTAAAGATAATAATCCTAAAGCAAGAGTCGGTACAATAACCTTTTTCAATGTTATACCCCCTAAATAATTGATGTTAAATTATTATGAAATAGATATTAGAATATGTTAAATTTATAATTTAAATATAAATATTTATTCAGACAATCATATCCTGCAGTAATTTGTTATGAGCCTCTTCCCATATTTTTGTTGCAGTTTTACATTCATCTATGGTTGGGACAAGGGCTATTCTAAAATATTCAGATTTACATTTCCCTTCTTTTATCTCAAGTTCCGAACAAAAATTTTCTCCAGGAGAAACTACGATTCCATGCTGTAATAAAGCTTTTACATAATCTTTGACTGGAATGTTTTCAGGAGATTTAATCCATATATAAAATGTGGCTTCTGGATAGAGGTATTCCAGTCCTATTTTGTCTAAAAAGTTTATAAAAATGTCTCTTTTCTTTTCAAAAATCTTTCTTCTTTCTTCAACGTGTTGTTCATCAGACCATGCAACGGTTGCTGCTGCTTGAATAAAATCTGGACTCGCAACACCGAATGAAGCTTTATGTTTTTTATATTCCTGAATAATCTTTTTATCTCCTGCTACAAATCCTGAACGGTATCCAGTCATTCCACTTCTTTTTGACAAAGAATGAAAAACAACAATGTTGTCATATCCAAACTCTAATGCTGAATGAGGTTTTTCATCAAAGTATATCTCCGTATAACATTCATCCGAGCAAAGGATTATGTCATGTTCTTTACATATTCCTATAACTTCTTGAAAATATGAAGGAGATGCTGTTGCTCCTGTTGGATTATGTGGATAATTTATCCATACTATTTTAGTTTCTTCTAATATTGATTTTTCTACTATATCTAATCTTAACAAAAATTTATCTTTTTCTTCTAATCGGACAGGATAAGGAACTCCATTGGCAAAAAGTGTTCCTCTTTCATAAACAGGATATGCAGGTGTGCCGAATATAACCCTTTTCTTTTCCTCCTCTGGATCAATAAAAACAAGAGGAAAATGAAATATGGCTTCTTTAGAGCCTGCAGACGGAATAATTTCTGAATCTGGGTTAAGGTTTACATCAAAACGATTTTTAAACCAGTTTGATATAGCTTTCCTAAGTTCTGGCTTTCCTGCCACAGAAGGATATTGGCTAACTTCTGGGACAGCTTCTATTAATGCTTTTCTTATTTTTTCATCTGTTGGTTCTTTTGGATCACCTGTTCCAAAATCATAAATCTTAATTCCTTTCTC
>JALVEZ010000050.1 GCA_027030405.1 Hydrogenothermaceae bacterium
TATAAATAAAACTCCAATTATTTTAAATAAGATTTCTAAAAGAAATGGCGGTTTTACCCTTTTTATGAAAGGAGCTACAGAGGACATTGAATGGTATTTTTCAAGGGGTTTAACAAATATTCTTATAATGAAAGGCCCTAAAGCTCCTTATATAAGGATAGAACACGAAGATGGAACTTACTGGGTAGATTTACCTTATAATCAGGAAGTTTTGGAGTTTTTAAAGGAGTTTAGGGAAGAGGAAGAACTTTAATCATTCTTCCTCTATTTCATACATGATTTCTATTTTTTTCTTGTTTTCTTTAATGTCTATTTTTCTTAAATTTTTAAACTTAAAGTTTATCACGGCATCAATACTGTCAATTTTATTTTGAGCTATTTCTTTTAAAACCATTCCTCTATAAGCTTTTGCCCAGTGGCTTACTGTTTTTCCATTTTTCAAAAATTTCATTGTTAAATATTTTTTCTTTATTGTGTAAAATTTTTCGTAAAATCCTGCTCTTAGATCTAATATATTCTCTTCACCTATAAATTTATCTAAAGATTCCTGGAAATGCTCTTTATAAAATTTTTCTGGTTTAAAATCGCCGATTGATTCTCCCTGTTTTAATTTGTAAAAAGGAATTTTATCTTCTGCTAAGATCGGGCCAAAAAGGTTTGAGAAAATTATTAAATTTTTATCAATATACTGTTTCGATTTATCATTTAGATCTGGATAGTTCAGATATTGATATGCAACGCCATTGTATCGTTCTATTGCTTTTAATGTTTTTTCTTTAAATATATTAACTTTTAATTTTTCTATCTGCTTTTTATCTTTAACTCCAAAGAGTTTAGAAAGTTGCTCTTCTGTCCCATTATTTATAAACTCCTGATACTTATTTAAAACTTCTAATCTTTTATCATACTTCTCAGGACAGCAAAAAGATTCTTTTGAAATAGGCGGAAATTTTCCTCCGTATTCTTTTGACTCGCTTGGTGCAAATAGTATTTTCATTTTATAACCCGAATGTTATTAATAATTTCCCGTTTTGAATTTTTATATCTTTTACTAATTTCCCTGTGATTGATTTATCATCTACTTTATAAATTGCTACCTGAGAAAGAACTTCTTTTACCACATCCGATATCATCTGTTTACCTTCGGAAGGCAGGTATTTTAATATATTTGAATTATTTAATACTAATTTTTCTATAGATGGATTTACCAGATATAGTTCTTTTGTTTTTTGGTTGAAAGCAACTTTCCCTGAAATATAAACTTTGCCTGTTTGTTTAGATACAAATGGAAGTTTTAATACTATTGTTGTTCCTAATTTAACTTTATCTTCTTTTTGTTCTATTTGCGCCTCTGGATCTTTCAGTATTAATTTTCCAATTTTTAACTTTTTTTCGATAGGAAATTCTTTTTTCAGATAGTTATCTATCATGTTTGGTGTTATTTCCACAGAGTAGGATGTTAAACTCTCTTGCCTCACACAGGAAATAGCAAAAACCAATGGTAAAATCAGCAGGAAGTATATTTTTTTCATTTCCAATCTCCTGTATTATATTTATTAATATTTTACACAAAATTGTATATGAGGTAATTGATGAAAGTAGCAAAGTATAAGTATAAAAATTTTTACCAAATGATAGAAGAGAATGCTAAAAAGCTTGGTAAAAAAACTGCCCTTTTTGAAGAAGATTCAAAAGTATCACATCAGGAACTAAAGCATTATGTTGATTCAATGGCAAGATACCTTGAACTTATTGGTGTTAAAAAAGGTGATAACGTAGCTATTCTTTTAACTAACTCAAAAGAATTTATTATCTCTTTTTTGGCAATTGGAAAGTTAGGAGCAGTTCCTGTTCCTATTAATACATTTTTAAAACATGATGAGATCCAATACATTTTAGATGATAGCGATTCGACAGTTTTAATTACTGAAACTAAATTCAGAAAAGAACTAACTGGTGTTTTTAACAATACAAAGATTAGAAAAATTTTATGGACTGATGATTACGAAAATTTTGATGAAAAAAACTTACCTTTTAAAGAAGGTCTAACTATAGAAGATTATGAGCATATTATTCCTCAAGGAGAGCTGGAAGATACTGCAGTTATACTTTATACATCTGGGACAACAGGAAAGCCTAAAGGTGTAATGCTTTCTTATAAAAATATATTTTCAAATATTGAAAATATCGTTCACTTAGGCGATCTTTCCCATAAAGATAGATTTATAGTTTATCTTCCTATGTTTCATACATTTACACTTACTGCAACTGTTATGCTTCCAATGTATTTAGGAAGTCCACTTGTTATCATAAAATCGATTATTCCTTTCTCTAATATATTCAAACAGACTCTTCTAAAAAGAGTAAGCTTTTTTATGGGAGTCCCAGAGGTGTTTAATGCTTTATCTAAGGCTAAACTTCCATGGTATTTTTTAATGTTTAACCGATTAAGATTTTTCATATCTGGCGGTTCTGCATTACCAGAAATAACTTTAAAAAAAATGCAAGAAAAATTTAAAAGAGCAAAGCTTTTAGAAGGATACGGCCTCAGTGAATGTTCTCCTGTCGTGTCAGTAAATTTACCTGAAAAACAGAAACCTCTTTCTGTAGGGCCACCTTTACCTGATTATGAAGTTAAGATTGTTAATGAAGAACTTGTTGAGCTTCCTACAGGTGAGATAGGTGAGATCATAGTAAAAGGCGATAATGTTATGAAAGGTTACTACAAAAATCCTGAAGAAACAGAAAGAACAATAATAAATGGTTGGTTATTGACAGGGGATTTAGGTTATTTAGATGAAGATGGATTTTTATATATAGTTGATAGAAAAAAAGATCTGATCATATCAAAAGGAATCAATATCTATCCAAGAGAAATAGAAGAAGTTTTAAATACTCATCCTGATATACATATGTCTGTTGTAGTTGGGAAAAAAGACCCAAACTATGGAGAGATTCCGATAGCTTTTGTAGAATTGGTAGAAGAGATTAAAGAATTTGACGAAAAGAAAATAAAAAGATATTTAAAAGAAAAACTTGCAAATTATAAAATTCCGAAAAATATTTATGTGATGGAAGAGTTGCCAAAAAATGCAACGGGGAAAGTTTTAAAAAGAGTTTTAAAAGAAAAATTAAATAAAGGCGAATTTGGATAGTATAAAAATTGTACATCAGGGTTATTTTATGTATTGTCTTAATATTATTAACAGTTGGAACATTAAGAAAATCTTTTTGTGATGAATGGGAAGAGCAGTATGAATTAAAACATCCTACTATTTTTCAAGATGAATATTTAGATTTTACACCTGTTCATGATATTACAGATAAAATACAAAGAAGGATTTCAATTGCTTTTTTAAAAACGGTAGATAAAGTAGAAGAATTTTTCCTTGAAAATCCAGAGGATATAGAAGAAAGAGCCGAAACATCAACTTTATGGATACATTTAGGTGCATTGTATCGGGAAGACACAAAATGGAGTACCATATCAAAATTTAAATTAAATATCAGATTAAGAAGATTAGAAAAAAAACTAAACATTGTTATAGATAACCTTGCAGATTCAATAACATCAAGAGACCCTTCTGAAGATGATTATATACTGGAACAAAGAACAGGAAAGAAAAATGAACAATCTATTGCATTGGTATATTTATTCAACCTATTTAAAAATAGATTAAAGATAAAGCTAACAGGTGGTTTAAGACTGCCTTTAAGATATTACATTAAGCTAAAATTTTCAGTTCCTTTTACTATAAAAACTATAGAATTTGAACCTGCACAGTATTTTCAGTATTCTGCAGGAGAATTCATAGAAAAGACAAGATTAGATATTTATAAATATTTAACAGATCTTGATCTGGTAAGTTTTTATGTTGAAAGATATAAACAAGATGTAGATTCTCATATGAGTTTTACCTCAAGGATAGGATACTACAGAACAAATTTAGAAGGTACAAAGGGATATGCTATATCTGCTGGTTTATTTGGTCAAAATGCTGAACATCCAGAAATTTTAAACTATATTATAGAAACTAAGTTTAGAACCCAGTTCTGGAAAAAATGGCTTTATTTTGAAATATCGCCTGGTTTTGATTTCCCAATAGAAAACGGTCATAAAGCTGTATTTTTCACACGTTTTCAAATAGAAATGTTCTTTGGAAGATTTTCATCTATGAGAAAATGGATTAGATAAAATATCAATCATTGTATAATGAAGGTTCACCTTCAGGTCTTGTTCTCCATCTTTTATGAACCCAGAGATATTGATCAGGGTGTTTTTTCACGGCATTTTCTATCTTTTTAGTATAAGCCTCCGTAAGGTTATAAACAGTTTCATCTCTATTTGAGCCTTCCTCATACTCTATTTCTTCTATCTCACAGTAATATTTTTTATCTTCATAGTTAAAATGACAGTAACCAAATAAAATAGGCTTTTTATATCTTATAGATAGTTTTGCAGGGAATGTAACTGTTATGGCTTTTATACCAAAGAAATCTACAAATACACCTCTTGTTCTTATAGTGTTCTGATCTGCTAAAAATATAACTATACTTTTTTTATTAAGTGCATTTAGGAAATTTTTCAAAGGATCATTATGATGAATTATATGTATTCCATAACCTGTTCTTAATTGATAAATCAGTTTATTAACTGCTTCATTTTCCTGTCTGTAAGCG
>JALVEZ010000051.1 GCA_027030405.1 Hydrogenothermaceae bacterium
ATAAAAATTTATCAGAAAAAATAAAAGAATTGCTTGAAAAAGAAGGAATAGAGGGAAACTTCTGGATCGTAAGAGATAAGGAAGTGAAAAACAGATATAACATTATTATTAAAGCTAAAAATATTAAAACAACAGAGAAGAGAATAAAAGTAGAAGAAAAAATAGAAAAAAAGGTAAAATCCCTAATTCCTGAAAAACATTTTCTTGTTACCATCCATCCTTTCTAAAGGATAAGAATTTAACTATGGCAAAAGTAAAAGAGTTTAAAATAATTAAAAAAGTAAATTCAAAGAAAATATTAGAAGATATAAAAAGAATCTTAAATAAATTAGATATAAAAAACATTACACAAGAAGATACTATAATAAAACCTCTATATTCAGTAGGAATTGATATTCATAAAAGAATATCTGAAAAAACGAATTGAAATTATGGATACTCTAAATGATATTTTAGATAAAAATTATGGTATTAATTTCACTGTAGATGTTTTAACAGATTAATTTTCGATTTTCTTTATATTTTTCAATTACTTTAAGCTCAAAGTTAAAATATTTTGCCTATAAATATCAATATTCTAAAACTTTCAAAGCTTGAGAAAGATTTTTTACAGGAATAACATTTTTATCATCGATCGATGATCCAGAAGGAATCAGAATCTTATCAAATCCAAATCTTTTAGCCTCTTTTATCCTCATTTCAGTATAATGAACCGACCTTATCTCACCAGTTAAGCCCAGCTCTCCAAACACAGCCACATTTTTAGGAACAGGAACATTTTTAAATGAAGAAGCTATGGCAAGGGCAACTGCAAGATCCACAGCAGGCTCTTTTATATGCAACCCACCTACAACATTTATGAACACATCTCTATCTTTTAAAAAAAAACGAGCCTCTTTTTCTAAAATTGCAAGAATGATAGACAACCTGTTCAAATCAATTCCCTGGGCTTTTCTCTGAGGAACTGCATAAACAGTTTTTGATACCAAAGCTTGAACTTCCACTAAAACTGGCTTAGACCCTTCTGTGAATGGAAAAATTACGCTCCCTGATTCACCTTCTGGTCTTTCAGATAAAAAGAATGAAGAAGGATTTGAAACTTCTTCAAGTCCGCTATCTTTCATACTAAAAACAGCAAGCTCACCTGCTGCACCAAATCTATTTTTTATAATCTTCAAAATCCTATAAGCATGCCCTCTTTCACCTTCAAATTGTGCCACCGTATCAACTATATGTTCTAAAACCTTTGGCCCTGCGATACTTCCTTCTTTTGTAACCTGCCCGACTACAATAGAAGAAATTCCTTTTGATTTTGCTATTTCTGTTATTTTTCCACTAACTTCTCTGACCTGAGAAACAGAGCCTGCGGCAGACTCTAACTCTGACGAGTATATGGTTTGGACAGAGTCAAGAATTATAAAATCTGGATTTTCCTGCTCTATTGCATTTATGATTGTCTCAAGATTAGTCTCTGCCAGAATGTAAAGATTATCGTTCAATGCTCCTATTCTCTCTCCTCTGACATAAACCTGATGGGCAGACTCTTCTCCAGTAATATAAAGAACTTTTTTTTCGTTTGATAGATTGGACGCCACCTGCAACAACAAGGTAGATTTTCCGATTCCAGGTTCACCTGAAACAAGTATAACCTGACCTGTTACAACACCTCCACCTAAAGCTTCATCTAACGTTTTTATTCCTGTTGAAACCCTTTCATACTTCCTTTCTTCCCGTGCCTGCGTGATAGGTTTGGGCTTTGAATAGCTGCCAGTCTTTACAGTTCCTGAACTTTTCTTTGGTATGGCAACTTCTTCAACAAGTGTGTTCCACTGGTTACAGGATGAACATTTTCCTGACCATGTGGGAAAAGAAGCACCACATTCTGAACAAACATAAACAGTTTTTTTCTTTTTCATTTTTTACCTTTTAAAGTTTTATATCAGAAATTTATAATAATTTTCAGCAGATTCAAGCAGTTTTATCCTCTTCTTCGTTATCTTCTGTCAGATCCTTTCCATTGGTTGAATAAAACACCTCAACTCTATTTCTTCCTGTGTTTTTTGCACGGTATAGTGCAATATCTGCTTTTTTTAGAAAATCATCTATATGTTTATCTTTTTCAACATCATAATCAGCTACTCCAAAACTTGCAGTAACCCGTCCAACTTTTGCAAAACTATGTTGTTCTATTGCTTTTCTCACCTTCTCTGCAACAACTTTTGCACCTTCAAGGTTAGTCTGAGGTAAAACGATAAGGAACTCTTCTCCTCCCCATCTTCCTATTACGTCAACATTCCTTAAATTATCTTTAACAAGTTTAGTAACTTGCTGAAGAACATAATCTCCAACATCGTGTCCGTATGTATCATTTATTTTTTTGAAATTATCAATATCAAAAAGAACTACAGATAGCTCATTTCCATAACGCTTAGCCCTTGTCAATTCATGCTCTAAGATATCAATCAGTTTTCTCCTATTGTAGAGTCCTGTAAGTGAATCTGTTGTAGCAAGTCTTTCAAGCTCTTTTGTTCGTTCTACAACTAACTTTTTAAGCTTTTCTTTTTCCATTTCTGCTTTATTTTTTTCTTCGATATAATAACTGACAAGATTATAAGGAATACCTACTTTTTTAAGAAGTAAAAATATAAATAAAGGAACAAATAAAAGGAATAGAATAACATTCAGTAAAAATTCAAACTCTAAATTGATTCCTTTTTTATAAAAAATAAACAAGACTGCCCATTCGGTTATGTTTGAAAATAAAAATGTAAACCAGAAAAAACTCAAACCACACTTTATAGCGTGGGAAAATATTATTACCTGTAAAACGGCAATAATTAGAAAATGAGAATGCAGAGGAAGAAAATAGGCAACAATTCCTAAAAATACAATATCAACTAAAGCTGCCAGATAAATCTGAACCAAAAAATCTTTAAAGATATATTTCAAAAAATAAACAATAAGATGTGAAGCTATATAAGAAGCAAGAAGTTTTAAAGAAAGCTCAACAGGCAAAAAATTTACAACTAAATATGTAACAAAGAAAAATGCAAAAATTATACGAATAAGATAAAGTTTTTTTAGATCTTTTTCTAAACGCTCGCAAATATCTGCATCTGCATAATTTGAGAAAAAAATACGTTTGATACTTTGTTTTGTATCCACTACCTTTCCTTATCCCATTTATTTATGTTTTTTTGCTTCCTCTTTTGCTATCCTATCACAAATCTCATTCTCTTTGTGTCCTGAATGACCTTTTACCCAGATAGGATTTATTTTGTGCTTTTGCATCAATTTATAAATTTCCTGCCACATCTCTTTATGTGCAACTTCTTTTTTATTTGAGGTTCTCCAGTTATTTTTCACCCAATTTTTTATCCAGCTTTTTATAGCATCTGCCACATATTTTGAATCTAAATAAAGATCCACTTCACAAGGTTCTTTTAGAGCTTTTAAGCCTTCTAAAACTGCCATAAGCTCCATTTCATTATTTGTTGTTAGCTTTTTTCCACCTTTTAATATTCTTTCATGTTTATTAAAACGGAGTATGGCACACCATCCACCAGCTCCAGGATTACCTAAAGATGAACCATCTGTGAATATCTGTACTTTTTTCAATTTTTCTTCTTTTTTAGATTTATTTTGAACTAATTATAATTAATATAATTGCTATTTTTCAATAAAGATCGTAAAGAATATACTCTATTGGGATTTCTATTGTCATTTTTTCTTTATTTGGTGTTGGTGGCAATTTTTTTATTTTTTCAAAAATCCTTTTGGCACCTCTGGCAAGTATCGGATGATCTGCTTCAACGATTTGGATTGAGTCTTTTTGTATTGTTCCATCAGGAAGAACTACAAATTTTATAATTACGGTTCCTTCTATTCCTAATTTCTTAGCTCTATATGGATAAAATTTATTTTTCTCAAACTCTTCTTTTATATATTTTAAATAATCATTTACTTTTTCATCTTTCTTTTTATCCTGCTGTTTTTTATGTTTTGTAACCTCAGAAAGATCTGGAATGGTCAGTTGCTTTGGCTTTTCTTTTTGAACTACTGATTTTACAGGTTCAGGTGTCGGTGAGGGCTTTATTTCATGTTTTTCAGGTTGAACTTTTTTAACAGGCTCTACCTTCTTAATAACCTTTTCTGGTTTTTTAACAGGCTTTGGAATAACTTTTTTTGCTTTTTTTACAACTTTTTCTTTAATCACTTTCTTAGGTTTTGGCTTTTTAACGATCTTTTTCGGTTTTGGCTTAACTACTTTTTTCGGTTTCTTTTTGATAACCTTTTTTACGGTTTTCTTTTTTATGACTCTTTTCTTTTTAACTTTTCTTTTTTTATGAACACGGGAAACCTTATGTTTTTTCTGAGTTGTTCCTTTGCTTTTATTTATTTTTGTTGTAGGCTTAACCAGAGATATTGTTATAGGTTTTTCCTTTTGCTGTTTTTTTCTTTCTTTTTTGGTGAGGAGATACAGACCACCAAAGGCAAACAGATGTAAGAATATAGATAAAATTAGTCCTACAACTAAATATTTATTTTTTGATATTCTTTTCCATAAATCCAACAGCTTGCCTTCTACTGAACCTGTGTTTCGATAATGTATTTATCAAAACCTGCTTCCCTACAAGTATCAATAACCTTCACAACATCCTGAAATTTGGTATTTTT
>JALVEZ010000052.1 GCA_027030405.1 Hydrogenothermaceae bacterium
AGGGAGGGTACACCCAGTCCCATTCCGAACCTGGAAGTTAAGCTCCCTCACGCCGATGATACTGGCTGCGAGAGCGGTCGGAAAAGTAGGTCGGTGCCAGGGTCCTTATTTTTTCCCTCCTGTTTGATATTATTCAATTTCTCCTAAATTTTTCTTTATTCATTGATATCTATAATTCCTTCTAATTCATATATTTTTGTCTATTTTATTTTTCGATGTTATAATATTGTCTTGCATTATAATTTAAAACATTATTAGGAGGTTCTAATTAGATGTCTATTAGTACTGAGAAAAAACAAGAAGTAATTCAAAAATTTGCAAATCACGAGAAAGATACTGGTTCTCCAGAAGTTCAGATTGCCATTCTTACTGAAAGAATAAAAAATTTAACTGAACATATAAAAATCAATAAAAAGGATGTTCATTCAAGAAGAGGACTCATCGGAATGGTAAATAAAAGAAGAAAACTTTTAAAATACATACAGAAAAAAGATCCTGCAAAATATGAAAAAATTGTTCAAGAGTTGGGCATAAGAACTTCAAGAGGTCAGTAAATGCAAAATATCGAAGAAATCAAAGTTCAGACTGAAATCAACAATACCCCAATTACAATAGAAACTGGATATTTTGCAAAACAGGCAAATGGAGCTGTCATTGTAAGACAGGGAGATACTGCAGTTCTTGTGACTGCTGTAATTTCCCCAGAACCTCAAGAGGATATTGATTTTCTACCTCTTACTGTCGATTATAGAGAAAGATCTTATGCTTATGGTAAAATTCCTGGTGGTTTTGTAAAAAGAGAAGGAAAACCTTCTACAAGAGAGATTTTAATTTCCAGACTTTGTGATAGACCATTAAGACCTTTATTTCCAAAATCATTCCACAATGATGTAATTATTTCTGCAATTACTTTATCAGCAGATGATCAGTTTGATCCTGATGTTTTGGCTATTGTAGGAGCATCAGCTGCTTTATATATTTCAGAGGCACCATTTGAAGGTCCCGTTGCTGGAGTTAGGGTATCTAGAGTTAATGGTGAATTTATTGCAAATCCTACATACAAACAAAGAAATAAATCTGATCTTGAAATTATTGTTGCAGGAACAAGGGATGCTGTCGTTATGGTTGAAGGTGGTGCACATGAAGTCCCAGAAGAAGATATTCTTGATGCAATACTTTTTGGTCATAAAGAGCTACAAAAACTTATAGAAATTCAGGAAGAGTTAAGAGCAAAAATTGGTAAACCAAAAATTGAAGTCGTTGAAGATCCTGAAGATGAAATTCTTAAAGAAAAAATAAAACAAGAAGTTTATGAAAAAGTAAAAGAAGCATTCAATATTTTAGATAAGAAAGAAAGAAATCAGAAAATTTCAGAGATATTTGATGAAGTGATTGAAAAATTAGAAATACCAGAAGAAAAACAGAAAAAAGCTTCACTTCTCTTCAAAGAGATTGTAAGTGAAGTAATGAGGGAAAAGGTACTTAAAGAAAAAGTTAGAATAGATGGTAGAAAACCAGATGAAATAAGACCTATATGGATGAAAGTTGGAATCTTCCCAAGAGTTCATGGTTCTGCAATCTTTACGCGTGGACAAACTCAAACTTTTGCTGCAGCTACATTAGGAGCACCAGGTGAAGAGCAAATTGAGGAAAGTATAGAAGAAGGCGAAGTTTATAAAAGATTTATGCTTCATTATAATTTTCCTCCATTCTCTACAGGGGAAGCTAGACCTCCAAGACCTCCATCAAGGAGAGAAATTGGACACGGAAATCTTGCTGAGAGGGCATTAGAGCCTTTAATTCCGCCTGAAGAAGAATTTCCTTATGTGATAAGAGTTGTTTCTGATATATTAGAATCTAACGGTTCTACTTCTATGGCTTCTGTTTGTGGTGGTTCTTTATGCTTATTTGATGCTGGGGTTCCAATGAAGAAACACGTAGCTGGAATTGCTATGGGTCTTTTAAAGGAAGAAGATGAATTTGTTGTATTAACAGATATTTTAGGTGATGAAGACCATTTAGGCGATATGGACTTTAAAGTTGCAGGTACAAGAGATGGTGTGACTTCTATTCAAATGGATATAAAAATTAAAGGTTTAAATAAAGAAATATTAGATACTGCTTTAAAACAAGCCAATACGGCAAGAAATCATATTTTGGATTTAATGTATGAAGCAATGCCTGAACCAAGAAAAGAAGTTTCTCCGTATGCTCCAACAGTTGTTAAACTCAGAGTATTACCTGAAAAAATCAGTGCTATTATTGGCCCTGCCGGTAAAAATATTAAGAAAATTATTGATGAAACAGGAGTTAAAATAGATATTGAGCAAGATGGTTTAGTAAGAATATATGCTATCCATAAAGTTGATGCAGAAAAAGCTATTGAAATGATAAATGAACTTATAATGGATGTTGAGGTCGGTGAAGTTTATTTAGGAAAAGTGATTAGAGTAGAAGATTATGGGGCTTTTGTTGAAATTTTACCAGGTAAAGTTGGACTTCTTCATGTTTCGCAAATTGCGGAAGAAAGAACTAAATCTGCAAAAGATGTGTTAAAAGTTGGAGATATTGTTAAAGTTAAAGTTATAGAGATTGATAATCAAGGTAGATTTAAAGTTTCTATGAAAGATGTCAAAGAGGATGAAGAACCTAAAAACGCATTTCTATTTAAGGAAGAAGAATAAAAGAGGGACTTAATGTTCCTCTTTTGATAAATCTTCACAGTAATTCTTTATGTTTTCTTTAAGAATTGATTCCATATCTAACGTTTTATTTTTATATTTGTCTTTATCTAAATTGATAGACTCAGAAAACTCTTTTAATTTTTTTCCTGCTATTTGTAGCATATATTCATAATTTTCAGATTTAAATATGGAAGGGATTTCTATTATATTTTCTTTTATTAATTCATAAAGTTGAGGATTATCAAAATCCAACAAGGAATTGTATGAAAAAGTGGTTATGATTGTACCTTCAAACTCTTTCCATATAAATTTCAAATTTTTAAAGGAATTTGGATTTATCTTATCAATATTTTCAAAAATAACCACGTCAAATCCTGATAAATCTTCAGGTAATAGATCTTCAAAATTTATATTTTCTACTGGAAGATAACAGAAACTTTTATATTCCATCCCAAATTCTGGGATTTCTAATATCTTTTGTAGAAGGTACTGCGAAAAAGTTTCATCATCATATCTTATTGAGATTCTTTTTATATTATGTTCTTTTACTGTTTTGAACTTATTAATCAGGTTTGCAAAATATATATTTTTTGGAAATATTTTTTCTAAATTTAAAGATATTGATGGATTCGAAACTGGTTTCAGGACTTTCCTCAATCCTATATTTTCAAGTATTTTATTCCCTTCATAAACAATTTCGTTAAGCACGGATAATGCTTTATTTTTGTCTAATCCAAGACGTTTTAATCTGTTAATTAAAACGTAACCTGTATATCTGTCTTTTTCCATAATAAAAATTGTGGCTAAATAGGAAAGGAAGACTATAAATCCATATCTGAGCCTTCTGTTTCCAATTGACAGCTTAAGATCTGGTGGAATTTTATATGTAGGGTCAAGCATTTTATTTCCTAAAACATAACCGTCAAATATATATTTAAAGTTACCTTGATTTTGTACAAATATTTTTTCATTTACCTGCAAATTATCTACACCTATACATATCTGTTCAAAGAGTCTTGATGTATTCATATAAAGACTTTTTGGTAATCTGTAATTTTCCATAAATTTTATGCCTAATATCTGTTTCAATAAATTCAACCCTGTATTTTCTATAGCCAAAAGAGATCTTCCCTCAGCTCTTTTATCGTTGAAATTAAATAATGGAGCAAATTTCTTAAATGACACTGTTTTTAAGATATTATATGCTTCATAATATTCAAAGTTATGAAATATAGGTGTAAGAGATAAACTTCTTTTTGTTACATAATCTTTCGAAATTCTTTTTATTTTTGATATACCTAATCTAACAATTGCAGTTTCTATATCTTTTATTTCTACTGATGATGATTCTTCTACAGAATTTGCCTTTTTGATTATGAGATTTTTAAGTTCAGGCACTTCAGATATATTTCTTTTTAAGCGTTCAACTGTTGTGTTTTCATCTTCCAGTTCTGCCATTAAATTTATGATTATTCTTAATGTGTCAGAAAACTGACATTTAAAAAATTCTTCTTCTGATATAGCTTTTTTAGGTTCGATTTTTATTTTTTGAATTGTTTTTATATTCTTTTTTATAAAACCTTTGTTCTCAAAGAGTCCTTGAAATTCCAATCCTATTGTATCTTTTGTTTTTCTTTTTACAATGGCTGTACATCTGTCATTTCCTACATTTAAATTTAAAAGTTCAGCTTTTAAATTATCTGTGTTTGATACCTGTACTGAAATTCCTTTTTTGCTTATATCGTTTATTGTACCTAAATTTTCTACAAAAATATTTTCAATTGGATATCTTAAATATCTTCTTTTATTTAAAATTTGTTCTTCTTGTTCCTTTTCTTTTTTCTTGGTTTCTTTTTTTTCTTTTGAAAGGATGTTTTTAAAAAAAGCCATAATTACCTCTGTT
>JALVEZ010000053.1 GCA_027030405.1 Hydrogenothermaceae bacterium
TGATGTCTTAACTTATACTGCATTAAAAATCACAGGATTCCCAGAAAATAGAGTTATGGGTATGGCAGGTGTTTTAGATACTGCTAGATTTAAAGCTTTTATCTCAATGGAACTTAAAGTTTCAGTTAAAAATATCAATGCTTATGTTTTAGGAAGTCACGGAGATGATATGGTTCCTTTATTATCCGTATCAAATGTTGGGGGAATTCCTTTAACAAAATTATTCAGTAAAGAAAAATTAGAAGAATTGGTAAACAGAACAAAGTTTGGTGGCGGTGAAATCGTAGAGCTTATGGGAACATCTGCATATCACGCACCAGGTGCTTCTGTTGTCGAGATGGTTGAAGCAATTTTAGGAGATAAAAGGGAAATTATGCCTTGTTCTATTTATCTAAAAGGTGAAAATGCACAGTTTTATGGTGCAGAAGACATTTGTATTGGAGTTCCTGTCAAATTAGGTGCCCATGGGGTAGATGAAGTTTTAAGATTAGATTTTACAGAAGAAGAAAGGAAATTATGGGAATCTTCAGTTAAATCTGTAAAATCAGGAATAGAAAGAATAAAAGAATTAGGATTAATCTAAATTTTAAAAGAGGTTCTAAAATGAGAACAATAAAAGCAGAAGAAATTAAAGATAAAGTTAAAAAACTTGTTATGGATGCAGAATATTTTATACCTGAAGATTTTATAGGGGCTATAAAATCTGCAAAAGAAAAAGAAGAATCTCCAATCGGAGTAGAAATATTAGATACAATTTTAAAAAACGCGGAAGTTGCAGCAGAAGAACAGGTTGCTTACTGTCAGGATACAGGATATCCTGTGTTTTTTATAGAGATAGGACAGGATGTTCATATTGAAGGCAATATCAGGCAGGCAATAAATGAGGCAGTAAGAGAGGCAACAAGAGAAGGTTATTTAAGAGCTTCTCTTGCTTATGATCCTGTATTGGAAAGAAAAAATACTGGAGATAACACTCCTGCTTTGATGTATTTTGACATTGTTCCAGGAGATAAAATAAAGATAATGTTCGCAGCTAAAGGTGGTGGTTCTGAGAATACAAGCAGACAGATGATGTTGAAACCTGCCGATGGATGGGAAGGTGTAAAAAACTTCATCATCAAAACTGTTGCTAACGCAGGGCCAAATGCCTGTCCTCCATTTACAGTTGGTGTTGGAATCGGCGGAACATTTGACTACTCAGCAGTGTTAGCAAAAAAATCGTTATTTAGACATATCGGTGAAAGACATCCAGATCCGAAAATTGCCAAGTTAGAAGAAAAACTTATAGAAGAAATAAATAAATTAGGAGTAGGGCCTTTAGGATTTGGCGGTTCTACAACGGCAGTAGATGTAAAGATAGAAGTTGCACCGGTTCACATCGCATCTTTACCAGTAGCAGTTAATATTCAATGTCATGCAGCAAGACATAAAGAATTAGAGATATAAAATTGGCAACAATTTCAAAAGAAAAACAGCTTACGAAGAAGAAAAAAGTTCAAAGAAAAAGAGTTCCAAAAGAGTTGATATATGAAATGAGGAAGGGTTCTCTTATTTATTATAGAAACTATGACAAAGTATTAAAAGGAGAACTTCCAATAGAAGCGGTTATGGGAAGTGATGGATTACAAGCTTGGTTGGTAGATTTGATAGTTACATTTTTAAAATCAGTTTTAAATAATAAAAAGTATAAAATTCTTTATCAGGAAGTCGGCTATAAATTTGCACCTCGTAGCTGGTATAACCTTGATATAGCTATATGGGATAAAGAAAAGGTTAAGCCTTATTTAAGGCAAGATAAACTTATTCCAGTGACTCCTAAGATTGTAATTGAGGTAGATACAAAAGCAGATTTAAGAAAATTTGATAATCCACAGGATTATTTTCATAGAAAAACACAAGATTTACTGAATGCAGGAGTTGAAAAAGTAATCTGGATTTTCACAAAAGATAAAAAAGTATGGATTGCAGAACAAAAAAAGCCATGGCTTATAGTTGACTGGGACTATGATATTCCTGTAATGAAAAATATAAAGATAAATCTTGAAAAATTAATAGAAGAGGAAGAATAAAATGAGTGAACCAAAAAAGATCACAACACCACTTACAGAAGATGTTATCGAAAATTTAAAAGCTGGAGATAGAGTTTTAATCTCAGGTTATGTATATACGGCAAGAGATGCTGCCCATAAAAGAATGTTAGAAGAATATGAAAAAACAGGAGAACTTCCTTTTGATATAAAAGGACAGGTTATCTACTATGTTGGCCCAACACCTCCAAAGCCTGGACAGGTGATAGGATCCGCAGGCCCAACTACAGCTTACAGAATGGATAAATATACACCTAAACTTTTAGAGTTGGGATTGAAAGGAACCATAGGTAAAGGCTGGAGAACAGAACCTGTTAAGGAAGCTCTTAAGAAATATAAAGCAGTTTATTTTGCAGCATTTGGAGGGACAGCAGCACTGCTTTCAAAACATATAAAATCTGTTGAGATGATTGCTTATGAGGATTTAGGAACAGAAGCAATAAGAAAACTTTATTTTGAAGATTTTCCTGTTATCGTTGCCAACGACATTTATGGAAACGATGTGTTTCAGGAATTAGAGGAAAAATATAGAAAAATAGATTTAAGTAAGCTTCCTCAATTTTGTATTTAAGAGGTTTGGAAAACATTTGGTTTTATATACAATTGGATATTCGGAATATTTCGAAGGAGAAGGTCTTATAAATAGGTTAAAAGAGTTAAATATAGAATATTTAGTCGATGTAAGAACTTTTCCTTATTCAAAAACTTTTCCATATTATGATGAACCGATTTTAAAAAAAGAATTAGCTAAGGTTGGAATAAAACACCAATTTTTAGGTGATTATGTAGGTGGTTTAACGGTAAAAACTAAGGTTAGAGAAGGAATCAAAACTGTAAAAGATCTGTTAGAAGTAGAACAATTTAAAAATGGAATGAATAAATTGTATAAAATCATAAAAAGTTCAAAAACAGCCATAATGTGTGCAGAAAAAGATCCAATGAACTGTCATAGATTTTTAGGAATAGGATATCTAATGGAAACGGAAGCAGGTGTCAAAGTTGTAAATGTTATTGGTTCAAAAGAAGAAGATATTGATCAAACTATAAACAGATTTAAAAAAGAAAATAAGCTTGAAAATCTGAATTTTTCAAATGAACAGATCATAAAAGAAAGATTAAATCTTTTGTATAAAATTCAAAATAAAAAGGAAGAAAGAGAACTACCCAAAATAGGAGCAAATAAAACATTATTTTAAATAATAGATAGGAGGCTGTCATGAAAGTACATGAACATCAGGCTAAAGAAATTTTTGCAAAATACGGATTGCCAGTTCCCCGCGGATATCCTGCATTTACAGTTGAAGAAGCAGTTGAAGCTGCTCAAAACTTAGGAACTTTTCCTGTTGTTGTAAAAGCACAGGTTCATGCAGGTGGTAGAGGAAAAGCCGGCGGTGTAAAAATTGCAAATAATATTGATGAAGTTCAGGAATATGCAGCTGAACTTTTAGGAAAAACACTTGTAACATTCCAGACGGGGCCAGAAGGACTTCCTGTAAGCAGGATCTACATTGAAGAAGCAACTAAAATAGCTAAAGAGTATTATGTGGCAATTACATTGGACAGAAGTAAATCAAAACCTATTATAATGGCTTCAGCTGAAGGTGGGATGGAAATTGAAGAAGTTGCAGCAACAAATCCAGAAGCAATAATCACTGAAGTTATCGAACCATTCATAGGACTCAGACCATTCCAGGCAAGAGAAATTGCTTTAAAGTTAGGTCTTCCTAAAAAATTACTAAACAAAGCAGCAGCAATATTCACAACACTTTATAAAGTTTATATGGAAGAAGATGCTTCTATGGTAGAGATCAACCCGTTAGTTTTGACAGAAGATGAACAGATTGTCTTATTAGATGCTAAAGTTGATTTTGACGATAATGCATTGTTCAGACATCCTGACATTATGGAAATGGAAGATCCTACACAAGAGTCTGAACTTGAAGTAAAAGCTAAACAATACAACCTTAACTATATAAAACTTGATGGAAATATTGCATGTATGGTTAACGGGGCAGGACTTGCAATGGCAACTATGGATACAATCAAACTTGCCGGTGGAGAACCTGCGAATTTCCTTGATGTTGGTGGTTCAGCTAATGCAGAACAGATTGCAAATGCTTTCAAAATCATTTTATCTGATCCGAATGTAAAAGCTATTTTCATCAATATATTCGGTGGTATCTTAAGATGTGATAGACTCGCAGAAGGTATTATTCAAGCATCTAAAGAAGTTAAACCTCACGTTCCGATTGTTGTAAGGATGGAAGGAACCAACGTTGAATTAGGTAAAAAGATGTTAGCAGAATCAGGATTGAATCTTATTACTGCTGATACTATGTGGGAAGGTGCTAAAAAAGCAGTTGAGGCAGCAAAAGGGCAATAATGAGTTTAGCTGAAAAGTATTTACCTTACTATACGGTTGAAGAAAGAAATAAATGGAAAGGAGAGTGGGAACTTATAGA
>JALVEZ010000054.1 GCA_027030405.1 Hydrogenothermaceae bacterium
TAGAGGAGATGGTGGTTTTTCTGCTGCAAAAATAACTTACTTTAGCTCTTCACCTAAATTATTCCAGCAGGTTATTCTTTTACTTCATAACTTTGAGATATTTCCATTTGTTCAGAGAAGAGAAGGACTTTTAGAGATTTATGCAAAAGATGAAATTGCGAAGTTTAAAGACATTTTCCTTGACGATAAAAAGAAAAAATTAACAGAATTTTTGAAAAACAGAAAAACTGGAAGAACACAGAACTATTACAAAAAAGACGGATTCTTAATAGCTAAAGTTAAAGAAATTCAACAATTTGAAAAAGAAGAAGATATATACTCTTTAGAAGTTCCAAAAACAAAAAATTACATAACAACATGCGGAATAATGACCCATAACTGTATTGGCGTGGATCCTTACTATCTGACTTTCAAAGCCGAAGCTCTTGGACATCATCCTGAAGTCATTCTTGCAGGAAGAAGAATAAATGACAATATGGGAAAATATGTGGCTGAGAATACCGTAAAACTTATGATTAAAGCAGGGAAGGCAGTAAAGGACAGTAAAGTGTTGATTTTAGGTTTCACATTCAAAGAAAACATAAGCGATATAAGAAACACAAGAGTAATCGATGTTTATAATGAACTTTTAGAATACGGAGTTAAGGTTTACATTCACGACCCGTTTGTTTATGAAGATGAAGTTAAAAAAGAATACGGAATAGAACTGACAAAAGATATTGAAAAATTTGCACCTTATGACGCAATTGTTGTGGCAGTAAAACACAGACCATTTATTGAGGAACTTGATTTTAAGAAATATAAAGAGCTTATAAAAGGTGAACCACCTGTTCTTATTGATATAAAAGGCTTATATAATAAAAACAAAGCAGAAAAACATGGATTTTTATACTGGCGATTGTAAAATCTGAAATAAATCTTCAACAGAGTTTGCCTCAAAATCTGGATTGAAACTTCTGGCAAGCTCTGTTTTGCCAAATCCATAAGTAACAAGGCAAGTTTTTGTTTCAGCACTTTTTCCAGCTTTAATATCTGCTTCACTATCTCCAATCATTATAGCTTCTTCAGGATCATGAGAAAGTGTTTCTAATGCATATAAGATAGGCTTTGGATCAGGTTTTTTCTGATCTGTAGTGTCTCCACCGACAACTATATCAAAAAACTCCAAAAGATCTAACTCTTTTAATATTTGTTTTGAAATATCTTCATACTTGTTTGTTATTACTGCAAAACGTTTGTTCTTCTCTTTAAGCTCTTTTAAAAGTTCAGGTATTTTGTCATAAGGTTTTGTATAATCAACAGGATGTGAAAAGTAGTAATCCCTAAAATATTTCACACCTTCGTTTATGAGGTTTTGATCTTTGGTATCAAGGATGCCCTGAATTAGCTTATAACCACCATAACCGACATGTTTGATTATCTGTTCTTCTGGTAGTTCTGGTTTCCCTAATTTTTTTAACGCATAGTTGGCAGCAACCGCAATATCTTTACCAGAATCTATTAAAGTTCCATCTAAATCAAAAAGAATTACTTTCATACTATTTAATCTTTAGAAGTATATCTATGAATCATTTTGTTAATCCATTTTCCTGCACTACTGAAGAATGTACCTTCTTTTTCTGTCTTTTTCTCATTCACTATTATATATACTTCTTCATTATCTTTTTTTAGTCCTAAATCTTCACGGGCTTTTTTTTCTATAAAAAATGGATCTTTTCTTAAATAAGATATGTCTGTTCTTAGCTTTTCATTTTCTTTTTCCAATGAAACAATTTCAGACTGGAGCTCTTTTTTTTGTGAAATCTTTTGCAGATAACGGAATATATTATGATCGCTTAACAGCAAAATATATCCAAAGTACAACACTAAAAATACAGAAGCTAAAGATAGAGCATGCTCTACCTTTAGCTTTTTAGTTATCTTATTTAAGGAACTTTTTGAATGTTTCTTTCCCTTTGAATACTGCATTATCTCCTAATTGCTCCTCTATTCTTAATAGCTGATTGTATTTAGCAGTTCTGTCTGTCCTTGAAGCAGAACCTGTTTTTATCTGTCCTGCATTGGTAGCAACTGCTAAATCAGCAATAAATGTGTCTTCAGTTTCACCTGATCTATGTGAGATAACTGCAGTATATGCTGCACTTTTAGTTATCTCAATTGCGTCTAATGTTTCGGTAAGTGAGCCTATTTGGTTAAGCTTTATTAAAACTGAATTTGCAAGACCATTCTCTATCCCTTTCTCAATCAGTGCTGGATTAGTTGTAAATAAGTCATCTCCAACAAGCTGAATTTTTGAACCTAATGCTTCCGTAAGTTTTTTCCATCCTTCAAAATCATCTTCAGCCATTCCATCTTCTAAAGAAATGAGAGGATATGTTCCTTCGATTTCTTCATATATAACAATCATATCGTCTGAAGTCAGTTCCTCACCTTCAAATTTATAAACTTTTTTCTCTTTGTCATAAAACTCTGTTGAAGCTGCATCTATAGCTAATAATACATCTTCTCCAGGCTCATAACCAGCTTTTTTTATAGCTTCCATTAAAATATCTAATGCTTCTTTTGTAGAATTCAGATTAGGTGCAAATCCACCTTCATCTCCAACATTTGTAGAATGTCCTTTTTCTTTTAAAATTCCTTTTAATGTATGGAACACCTCTACTCCACATCTTAAAGCTTCACTAAATCTTGGATTGTCAGGATCTTTTCCTCCAAAAACAGGAACGATCATAAATTCCTGAAAATCAAGGTTATTATCTGCGTGAACACCACCATTAATAATGTTCATTAAAGGAACTGGTAAAACTTTAGCATTAGTACCACCTAAATATCTATACAAAGGAATTTCAAGTTCTAAAGCTGTGGCACGGGCAACTGCCATACTTACTGCTAAAATTGCGTTTGCACCTAAATGTGATTTATTAGGAGTTCCATCTAATTCAAGCATAATTCTGTCAATTTCAACCTGATTTTCCGAATCTTCTCCGATAATCGCATCTGCAATTTTTGTATTAATATTTTCTACTGCTTTTAGAACACCTTTTCCCTTAAATCTATTTTTATCCCCATCTCTTAATTCAACTGCCTCTGTTTCCCCTGTAGATGCACCACTTGGAACGATTGCTATTGCAGAAACTCCACTTTCTAGAGTTACTTCTGCCTCAACAGTTGGATTTCCTCTACTGTCTAAAACTTCTCTTCCTTTCACATCAATAATTACTGACATTTAATCCCTCCTTTAAAGTTTATGATATGCCGCAATTGCCGCTGATATGGCAACTGCAAGATCATTTGGATTGATCTCTTCAGGTTTTAGTTTAAACTCTTTAAGTTTCTGGTCTAAATATCCTGTATTAAATTTTCCATTTCTAAAATCTTCATCTCTAACAATTTGCCTGTGGAGAGGTATGTTTGTAGGAACACCTCTTACAATAAATTCATCAAGAGAACGTCTTGCTCTGTCAACTGTTTGATTCCATGTTAGAGCCCAAACAACTAATTTAGCAACCATAGAATCATAATAAGGTGGAATCACATAATCTTTATAAACTGCAGCATCTATTCTTACACCAGGACCACCAGGAGAATAGTAAGAAGATATCTTGCCTGGAGATGGTGCAAAATTTTTAGCAGGATCTTCTGCATTTATCCTAAACTCTATTGCATAACCTCTAAATGAGATATCTTCCTGTAGAAACGGGAGTTTTTCACCTTCTGCAATTTTTATCATTCTTTGAACAAGATCAACACCTGTTACCATTTCTGTTATGGTATGTTCAACCTGAAGTCTTGTGTTCATCTCTATAAAATAAAAGTTGTCATTTTCATCTACAACAAACTCTAATGTTCCAACACTCTCATATCCTAATTTAAACATGGATTTTACAGCTACTCTGTAAAGTTCTTTCCTAACATCATTATTAAGTGTAGGAGATGGTGCTATCTCGACTATCTTTTGATGTCTTCTTTGAATAGAACAATCCCTTTCTCCTAAATGGATAACATTTCCATATTTATCAGCCATTACCTGTATTTCTATATGTCTTGGATTTTCTACATACTTTTCAATAAAAATATCACCTTTACCGAAAAACTTAACAGCTTCTTGATAAGCAGATTCAAATGCAGATTCGAACTCATCAGGGTTTTTTACAATTCTCATACCTCTACCGCCACCACCAAAGGCAGCTTTTAAAATCACAGGAAAACCTATTTCTTCAGCAATTTTCTTGGCTTCATTAATATCCGTTATTGCCCCATCACTCCCTGGAAGTACGGGGACTCCAACTTCTTTCATTGCCCTTTTGGAAGCCATTTTGTCCCCAAAAAGAGCAATATGTTCTGGTTTAGGGCCTACAAAGATAAGTCCCATTTTTTCACAATATTCAGCGAAATCTGCATTTTCTGATAAAAATCCGTAACCTGGATGAATTGCATCACACCTTGTCTGTCTTGCCAGATCCACGATTTTATAAAAGTTTAGGTAAGCTTTTATCGGATCACCAGGTATGAGATAGGATTCATCAGCTTTTTTAACCCATATACCTTTAGCATCTGCTTCAGAATATATGGCAACTGTTTTTATTCCTAATTCTTTACATGCTCTTATTATTCTCGTAGCAACTTCACCTCTGTTTGCCACTAAAAGTTTTTTAATCTTTTTATTACTCATATTTTACAGCTCCTTCCATATCTTCAATAAATGCTTCATGTAATGATCTAACTGCAAGCTCAGCATATTTTTCATCAATTAGACAGGAAATCTTTATTTCGGATGTAGAGATGGCATAGATATTTATTCCTTCTTTATCCAGAACTTCAAACATTCTTGCTGCTGTTCCTGCATGTGTTTTCATTCCTAACCCAACTACAGAAATTTTTGCAATTTTATCATCCCTTTCCACGCCTTTTGCTCCAATCTCTGCTGAAACCTTGTTTGCGATTTCTTCAGCAAAATCTGCATCAACTTTGTTTACTGTAAAAGATATATCTGTAAAACCTTCGTGTGAAACATTCTGAACTATCATATCAACAACTATGTTGTTATCTCCTAATGCTTTAAATAGTTTTGCAGCGATTCCAGGTCTATCAGGAACTCTTACAACCGTTATTTTTGCTTCTTTTAATTCGTGACTTATTCCTCTAACTGCTACTCTTTCCATCTCTTCATTTTCCTCCACTATCCATGTTCCATCTTCATCTGTAAATGAAGATTTAACATGTATTCTTACTCCATATTTTGCAGCAAATTCAACTGAACGAATCTGCATAACTTTTGAACCTAACGATGCCATTTCCATCATTTCTTCATAAGAAATCATATCTATCTTTTTTGCATTTTCTACTATTCTCGGGTCAGCAGTAAATACTCCAGGAACGTCCGTATAAATCTCACATACATCTGCTTTTAACGCAGCAGCGAGGGCAACTGCCGTAGTATCTGATCCACCTCTTCCTAATGTTGTAATATCACCATTTTCAGTAACACCTTGAAATCCAGCAACAATAACAACTTTTCCATCATCTAACTCTTTATGTATTCTGTGTGTATCAATACTCAATATTCTTGCTTTTGTATGGGCATTATCTGTATATATAGGAACCTGCCAGCCTGTTAAACTAACAGCATCTATTCCCATCTCTTTTAATGCAATTGAAATCAAACCAATTGCCACCTGTTCTCCTGTAGAAACAACCATGTCATATTCCCTTGGATCAGGTCTGTTTGATAACTCCCTTGTTAATCCTATAAGTCTATCTGTTTCACCACTCATTGCAGAAGAAACCACAACAACTTTTTCACCTTGTTCCACAGATTTTTTAACACGCTGTGCTACTCTTTTTATCCTATCTATTGTTCCTACTGATGTTCCACCAAATTTTTTAACTACTAAAGGCAAGAAAATTCCTCCTGATGTTATGATTCTTTATATATTTTATAATATTTTATATGTTATTTCTTAAAATCAACGAATTTCACTCTTTTTTCATTCCTGTTAGATTAAATTGATATTTAAAACTAAAAGAATAATTTATGTGTAAAAAAGTGGAGTAAATAATGAAGTTACTTGTAGTTGAAGACAATCAGGAGCTTAATAATACGATAAAAGAAATTTTAGAAATAAATCATTACTTAGTAGATTCAGCTTATGATGGTGATGAGGCATTAGACTACATAAGGACAAATGAATACGATCTAATTGTTTTGGACATAATGCTTCCTAAAATAAACGGATATCAGGTCTGTGATATGGTAAGAAAGAAAGGAATTAAAACACCGATACTGATGCTTACAGCCAAAGATCAGTTAAAGGATAAAGTTCACGGACTTGATATTGGTGCAGATGATTATATGGTAAAACCTTTTGAGATTGAAGAGCTATTGGCAAGAATAAGAGCTTTACTCAGAAGAAGCAGCAGTGAAAAATCAGATATCATAAGATTAGATAATCTTGAAGTAGATCTAAGAAACAGAATTGTAAAAAAGGATAATAAAATTATCGAACTCACCCCGAAACTATACTGTATTTTAGAACAACTACTGTTAAATAAAGGAAATATTGTTTCTTACGAATCGTTAATGAGTAAATGCTGGGATATAAATGACTATCCAACAAAAGAAACTGTAAGGGCAAATATAAAACTGTTAAGGAAACTGATAGAAGATAAAGATAAAAAACTGATACAGAACATAACAGGAACAGGATATAAAATAAATGAAACCTCTGCTTAAAATAGATGAGTTTACAAAAGCCCGACTGAAGATAACGTTTTTTATTACTCTTGTCTCCTCTTTAATCATTTCTATTTTTTCAGGAACAATCTATTATTTTTATAAACAGGAAATCATATACAGCATAAATGATGAACTTAAAAGTGTAGCATTTTCAGGAATTAAACTGATAGAATCCTCTCAGGAAATTGATGTTTCTTCCCTTGACAAGCTAAAAATACCAGAAGATGGATACGTTTGTATATACGACTTTGGAAACTCGATGCTTTATTACAAAGGAAAAGTCTGCAATATCACCAACCATTTTAGCGGATTTAGATTAATTGGTCAGGATGTTATTTACGGACTTTCTTTTCCTCATGACATATTTCTTTACCATATTTATGTAGGAAAATCTTTAAAAAGTATTGTTCAGTATCTTAAAGGTTTAAAGAAAACATTAATCTACTCTACTTTTGGCATATCAGTTTTTATAATGTTCCTTTCATTTTTTATATCAAAAAGAATCCTAATGCCTATTCAGAAAACACTTGAAAAACAGGAAAGATTCAGTGAGAATGTTTCCCACGATTTAAGAACGCCACTATCAATAATCTCAAGTCAACTGTTTTTAATAAAACAGAAAAATTATCAAAACATAGAAAAAAACATTGAGGTTATTGATAACACTGCAAAACATATGAAAAATCTTATATCAAATATTTTATTTCTGGCACAGATCGGTGATAAAAAAGAAAAAACAAAAGTGAATATAAATGAAATCATTAAAAAATATCTGGAGCTTTTTGATTCTGAAATAAAACAAAAAAATATAAAAGTTTTTCTACACGAAAACAGCACGATAGAAGTAGAAGCAAATGAAAAAGATATGGAGATACTTATATCAAATCTTTTGGAAAATGCTATAAAGCACAACAAAGAAAATGGAAAAATAATAATAGAGCTGAACAACAAAACTTTATATATAAAAAATACAGGACATCTAATCAAAGAAGAAAATTTAGACAAAATATTCGATAGATTTTTCAAAGAAGATAGATCAAGAAATTCAAAAAGTTCAGGATTAGGTTTATCAATAGTAAAAGAGATTATAGACCACTACAAATTTAAAATAAAAGTAAAAACCGTTGATGATATGAATGAGTTCACAATTAAATTTTGAGTTGTAAAATAAGATTCACAACTTTATTCTTAAACTAAAGTAATTTTAGGAGGTGTAGCACTATGAAAAAACTATTAAGTTTAATCTGCTCTTTAGCCTTAACATCCACAATTTTTGCTAAAGATGTAAGACTGAAAGAACCACCTGAAGATCTAAGTAAATACTATCCACCAAAATCTGAGAACTATCAATTTCTTTTCAATATGTATAAAGCCTCAACTTCATTCACAGGGATGTTAACAAATGTTCAGGATGGAGACTGGAACAATGCACTTAAATGGGCAAAAGCTTTAAAAGAATCTTACTTAAAAATAGGAAAAATGGTTCCAAAATGGGATAAAGTTTTAAAGAAAAGAGAAATAAATGCCCTTGTTAAAGCAGTTAAAAATAAAGATGCAGAAGGCATAAAGGCAAATGCAAATGCAGTAGGGCAGAGCTGTTCAAAATGTCATTCAAGATATCAGATTTCTGCAAAAATCCTTTATCATTATCCCTCCTATGACATGATTACTTTAGAAGATCCTGTGAATCACTCTGATTATGAAGTTCACGACTATATGAAAAAAATGACAAATTCATTAAAGCTTTTAAATATCTACCTTGCAGATGGAAAGAAGATCAAAGCCAAAAAAGAAGGAATGAACTTTATAAAAAGGTTTAATGGTTTAACCCAGATGTGTAGCGAATGCCATACAAACAAACTTTCAGAGCAGATCTATTTTGGAAAAAGTATTAAAAAAGAAGTGAAACTATTATCAAAAGCAATTAAAAATCTTGATAAAAAAGGTATCCAGAAACATCTTGGAAATATAGAGATGATGAACTGTATGAAATGCCACAATGTCCATCAAGTTCCTGCAATGTTAAAAGATAAATTTGAAAAACATTAACAAATAAGCCCGTTTAGACGGGCTTATTTATCATAATTCTGGAAATCTTTTATAAACATCAGCTAATTTTTCTACGTGGTTCGCAACCTGTAAAATGGTAGGCTCATCGAAAGGTTTACCCATTATTTGTAAACCGATAGGTAATCCATCTTTAAATCCACAAGGAACACTGATAGCCGGTATTGTTGCCATATTTGCAGATACTGTGAATATATCAGATAAATACATCTGAATAGGATCAGAAACTTTTTCCCCAATTTTAAATGCAACATCTGGTGTAGTAGGAGAAATAATGACATCTACATCTTTATACGCATTCATAAAGTCATTATAGATAAGTGTTCTGACCTTTTGGGCTTTCAGGTAGTAGGCATCATAATAACCAGAAGACAAAGCGTATGTTCCCAGCATTATTCTTCTTTTAACCTCTGCACCAAAACCTTCATCCCTTGTTTTAGAATACATCTCTTCTAAATCTTTATATTCTGAAGCCCTGTGTCCATATCTGACACCGTCAAATCTTGCAAGGTTTGATGATGCTTCAGATGGTGCAATTATGTAATATGTTTCGATTGCATACTGTGTATAAGGTAAAGAAATTTCCTGTATCTCTGCACCTTCTTTTTCAAGTTGTTTTACAGTTTCCATTATTTGCTGCTTTACTGTTTCGTCTAACTCTTCTATAAAATACTCTTTCGGAAGACCTATCTTAAGACCTTTTATATCTTGATTAAGCTTTTGGGTAAAATCTGGGACAGGAACATCTGCAGATGTTGAATCTTTTTCATCTTTTCCAGCGATAACATTCATTAAAAGAGCAGAATCTTCAACTGTTCTTGTTATTGGCCCTATCTGATCTAAAGAAGATGCAAAAGCCACAAGTCCATATCTTGAAACCCTTCCATATGTAGGTTTAAGTCCAACTACACCACAGAATGAAGCAGGTTGTCTGATAGAACCGCCTGTATCTGAACCCAGTGATGCAGGAACTATTCCTGCTCCAACTGCTGCTGCTGAACCACCAGATGATCCACCTGGAACTCTATCTAAATCCCACGGGTTTTTGGTCACAAAAAATGCCGAATTCTCTGTAGAAGAACCCATTGCAAATTCATCTAAATTGGTTTTTCCTGTGATTATATATTCCTGCTGGTTCAGTTTTTTTATAACTGTGGCATCATAGATAGATTCGTAATTTTCAAGCATTTTTGATGAGCATGTAGTTTTTGTTCCGAAAACATTTATGTTATCTTTTATTGCAATAGGCAAGCCAAACAGATCTGGAATATTATCTAAGCCTGCAAGTTGTTCATCTTTTTCTTTAGCTTTTTCCAAAGCCTGTTCCATCAGATTTGAAACATAGCTCTGTATTTTTGGTTCTACCTGCTCTGTCCTTTCTGCAAAAGAAGAAATGATCTCAGAAGGTTTAACTTCCTTTGATTTTACTAAATCGGATAGTTCTTTTAGTCCTTTTTGCCACAGGCTCATTTATCTTCTCCCTCTTCTTTTACCTCTTCTTCTAAAGGTTCATAAGGTGGAATTAAACTTTCTTCTAAATACTTTTTGTACCTTCTATCAATGAAATCAAGATTTTTAGAAGCTTCTTCTGCATGTTCTATACATAATGTTGTCCATGGAATAGCTTCTAATCTTTTTTCTTCTATTGGTTTGAAGCATACTTCACAAAGTCCGTATGTTCCCTCTTTCATTCTTTCAAGGGCTTCATCGATAGCTCTTAAAATCTCTATTTCAATATCTTCTAATTCTCCGAGCATTATTTCTGTGTAGTCCATTCTTGCATAGTCGTCTAACTCTTCTGGTATGGTTAGAGCTTCTTCTGTATAAGATTTCATAACTTCTTCTTTAGCCAAAACCCTGTCTATAATTCTCTTTTTTTCTTCTAACAAAAGTTTTCTAAATTTTTCTAACTTTTCTGGTTTCATGTATGGATTTGCTTCCATTGTTCTTCCTCCTGTTTAATACTTTAATTTTCTCAAAAAAAAGGATTTTAGTCCAGTCTCTTTATGATAAAATCTTAATACATAAAATTTATACGAGGTTTACAATTTATGCCAAAAGAACTGCTGTTGTATTTTCCTCTTTTTATAATAGGAATGATAGCTGGATTTTTCTATTATGCACATATGTGGAAAAGCATACACAATTACGGAACATCAAAGCACAAACTTATGTTCAGTATGATCTTCAGACTTCCGTTTCCTTTGATAGCAGTGGCTATTGGTTGGTACACGGCTCATTTTGGAGGGATAATAGCAGTAATTGTAGGATTTTCTGTATTTCAGGTCTTTTTTCTTATGAAAAAAGGAGCACAACTCCGAAAAGAAGTTGAAGAAGAAGCAAAAAAATATAATGAAGACGGAACTTTGAAAGAAGAATATAAGACAGAGAATACCAGTAAAGAAAATTAAATGAACATTTTAATTATTTTAGGTGTATTTATATTTGGATTAATTATAGGGAGTTTCTTAAATGTGGTTATTTATAGATTACCACGAAGGAAATCTATCGTTTATCCTCCTTCAGAATGCCCGTCGTGTAATACAAAAATAAAGTTTTATGATAATATCCCTGTTATTTCCTATTTAATACTCGGTGGTAAATGCAGAACCTGTAAAACAAAGATTCCTGTAAGGTATCCAATAATAGAACTTTTAACGGGCATATCCGCTGTTTTAGTCTATTTAAAATGGGGATTAAGTATAGATTTTGCATTTATGTTTTTATATATGGCATTGATGATAGCTTTATCTGTAATAGATCTTGATTTTAAAATCATTCCTGATGAAATTAATTTTGTCGGTGCCGTTTCAGGTTTTATTTATGCTTTTTTTAGGCAGGATCTTTCAGTTTTAGATGCTCTTTTAGGTGCTGTTGTTGGAAGTGGACTTTTATTTTTAGTAGGTTATCTTTATCTAAAATTTAGAAAAATTGAAGGATTAGGACTTGGCGATGTTAAGCTGATGATATTTATCGGTATGTATGTAGGCTGGTTTGGAGCTTTATTTACAATCTTTATTGGATCTTTATTAGGTGCAGTTGTTGGTATTTTATATACATCTATATTTAAAGTAGGTGATAAAAGAAGTTTTCAACTTCCTTTTGGGCCGTTTTTAGCTTTTGCTTCTATTATATATATCTTTTTTGGAGAAGCGATTAAGAGCTGGTATTTAGGAGGTATGCAATGAAATATGATATAAAGTATAAGATATGGTTTGAAAAAGACGGCGAAATTATAATGGGAATGGGAAGAGAGAAACTTCTTAAAAATATTGAAAAGTATGGCTCTATTTCAAAAGCCGCAAAGGAAACAGGATTGACATATAAAAAAGCCTGGAGTTACATAAAAGCAATGGAAGAAAGATTAGGTGAACCACTGGTGGAAACAAAAATAGGTGGAGCTGGTGGTGGAGGCTCAAAACTTACTCCACTGGCTAAAAGACTAATCGAAGACTTCGACAAGGTTTTAGAAAAGGTAGAAAAAGATATATATGAATCAAGATAAACTTATCTTACTTTTCCAGCTTAGAAAAATTTATTTTGGATTTTTGTTTTCTGTTTTTATTTACTTTTCTTTACTTCTTTTAATATTAGGTAAAGATGTTAGACCATTCAATATGGGTGTTTTCGAAGAGGTATTGATTTTTATTGCTTCTGTTATTCCTGCTTTGATTTTTATTTTAAAATTGAAATATAAAAAATTTTCGAAAGAAATTTTCTTAAAACTAAATCTTTTAAATCAAGTTCCTCTTATTATTGGATTTATACTTTCTCTACTTGACAAAAATTATTTATACTTTTTAATAATGTTTCCTGTGTTTATTCTGGGAATTATTTTTTTAATCCCCACAGAAAAAAATATAAATGGAGGATAGGTTATGAAGAAAATTTTTGTTTTTATGTTTTCTATTTTTGTTTTATTCTCTTATTCATACTCTGCTGAGAATGTACTGGAGAAGTTAAAACAACCGTTAATAAAAGAAAAAAATGGAAGAGTTTATATCTCTCATTTTGATAAAGTAACTTTTAAAGAAAAGGTTATGATTCTTATGAATATGTATGAAACAGCTGTAGTTGAAAGCTACTGTGAAATGCCAAAAGGATTAATAGATGTCGGTTATTTTACGTCTATTTGTGTATCTTTAACATCTGGAATAGAGCAAGATCTGTTCACACCTGTTTTTCAGAAAATCAAAAGTGTTGATTGGATTTTTGATACTAAAAATGTAAAACCAGATTTCCAGATAAGAGTTACATTTGGGAAAAAAGGTCTTCATGTTATTACAAGAGATAAAAGAGGAAGCAGAGATTTTTATGTGTCTTATGAGGAGATAGTTCATACTCAGGTTAATCCTTAATCCTGTTTAATATACTTTCCAGTTCCAGTAGTCTTCCTCCTGGAACATTTTCTAAAAAGTTAGAAAAAGTTTCTTTCTCTTCTTTAAATTTTTTCAAAAGGTATGCATATTCTTCAAAATAATCACTTATATCTCGGAAAATCTGGATATAAGTATTCAGAATCTCATTTTGATTTTGTAAATATTTCAAATAGCTTTTTCCAATTTCTTCTCTTAATGCCTGCCCATAGTTCAGATCAAGATAAAAGTACGCATTTTCATAACCTAATTTTCCTGTTCTTATATAGGTTTGCTCCGTTAAAGGTCTATTCAGCCTGTTCAGCCATTCCGTAAACAAACCTACAAGTAAAAGGGATACATCTCCCTGAGTTTTATAGGTTTTAAAAGTTGTATTTTCCTTTATATCTATCATATAAAAAGGCAAAGTATGAATATAGTTAAGAATAATTAGCGATATGTATCTGATAACATATGGATTCAAAGAAAGATCTTCTTTCTGGTTTAATAAAAGCAGATCTTCTTCAAAAAATTTACTAAACTTTTCCAAATCCATATGTGACACCTCTTTATTATATTGTCGAAATATCACTAAAAATTTTTATGAAAAGGATTATAATTAATTCTTATAACCCGATTTAAAAAATTTTCAAGGAATGGGAAATGACAAATAAACCTAAATTAGTACTGGTAGATGGATCATCTTATCTATACAGAGCTTTTTACGCTTTACCTCCCCTTACAAATGCAAAAGGAGAACCGACAGGTGCAATCTACGGATTTATAAGAATGATAGCAAAGCTGATGAACGAACTTAATCCTGAGTATATTGCTGTTGCTTTTGACCTTCCAGGAGAAACTTTCAGACATAAAGAATATAAAGAGTATAAAGCAACAAGAAAAGAAACACCTGAAGATCTTGTAAAACAGATACCGAAACTTAAAGAACTCATAAAACTGTGGGAAATCCCAATCATTGAGATACCTGGATATGAAGCAGATGATATTATTGCAACATTAGCCAAAAAGGGGAAAGAAAAAGGATTTGAAGTTATCATCGTTACACCTGATAAAGATATGATGCAGCTTGTGGAAGATGATGTTTATATTTTAAATCCTGTAACAGATGTCATTTATAACAGAGAAAAAGTAAAAGAAAAATATGGAATATATCCAGAACAGTTTGTTGATTATTTATCAATGGTAGGAGATACAGTTGATAACATAATTGGTGTTCATGGAGTAGGGCCAAAAACCGCTTCTAAACTTCTAAATGAATACGGAACACTTGAAAATATACTGAAAAATATAGATAAATTAACACCGAAACTTCAAGAAGCATTTAAAGAGGCTATGGACAGGTTAGACGAAAACAGATTTTTAGTGACATTAAAAAAAGATGTTCCCCTTGATCTGGATATAGAAGATTTGAAAAAAGGAAAGGCAGATTTATTGAAACTTAAAGAAGAATTTAAAGAATTAGGTTTCAAAACTTTACTCAGTGAAATGGATAAAAAGAAAAAAATCGAAGAAAAAGTTGAACAACGCTCTTTATTCTAAAAACTGGGGAGGTTAAAAGGATGGCAAGAACAAAAAAGAAAGTAGAAAAACCAAAAGTAAATTTTACAGAAGAAGAGCTTATCGAACGGCTAAAAAAACATTTCCCAGATCCATGGATAGATCTAAAATTCAGCAGCCCATTTGAACTATTAGTGGCAACAATTCTTGCTGCACAGGCAACTGATAAAAAAGTTAATGAAGTTACTGAAATTTTCTTTAAAAAATATCCAACCCCTGAATCAATAGCAAAAACACCCTTAAAACAGTTAGAAGAGGATCTGAAACAGATAAATTATTACAGAAGAAAAGCAAAACTTTTAAAAGAATGTTGTAAAGTCTTAGTAAAAGAGT
>JALVEZ010000055.1 GCA_027030405.1 Hydrogenothermaceae bacterium
ATGCATGAATTGAAATTGCAGAAACTTCATAAACTCCTTCAAGGGCTTTTTGATTTAATGTTTCAATATCAGATAATACATCAATAAATTCGTATCCTTTTGTATCAATTTTTTTGTGGTTAATTGCATAAAACATAAATGCATCATCTGAATCTGGACTATGTGCTACATGTATTTTCATAGAATCACTCCTTTTTTGAATTGAACTTAAATTTTATCATAAATATACACTCAGGTCAGAAATTTTAAACTTTCTTTTATAGAAAATTATAAAGAAAGTTCATAAAGTAAATTTTTCTTTTTTCGAAAAGTTGGAAAAAAGGGAGAGAATATGGAAAATTGTAATGGGGGAAAGTCATTTGGATATGTTGGAAGACAGTGTATTTTAGATAAAACAAGCAATGTTTATGGCTATGAACTTTTATATCGATCTGGGTTTCTAAATAAGGCAGATGTAAAAAACAATAAAGAAGCAACATCAAAAGTATTAATTAATCTTATAGACAATGTTGGATTACATAATTTTTTTGGTGATAAAAAAGCATTTATAAATTTTGATGAAACGTTAATTCATTTCCCTTTTGAAGAAATCGTAGATGGAAACAAAATCGTTCTGGAAATTTTAGAACACTCGGAAATTGACCAAAAATTTGTGAATAGACTCAATGATCTAAAAAATAAAGGTTTTGAAATAGCTTTAGATGATTTTTCATTTAAATATAAAACGAAAGATCTTTTTGATATGGCTGATTATATAAAAATTGATGTTTTAGAAACCCCAGAAGATGAGATAAAAGATATAGTGGAGAAAGCAAAAAAACGTAATATAACACTTTTAGCAGAGAAAGTAGAAACACTTGAAATATATAATAAATATAAAGAACTTGGTTTTGATTTATTCCAAGGATATTTCTTTGCACGTCCTCAAGTTATAATTCAAAAACAATTAAATCCTTCTCAGGCTACGCTAATAAATATTCTAAACGAACTTAATGAATTTTCACAAAATTTAGATAAAATAGAAGATTTAATAAAAAATGATGCACATCTTAGCTATAATCTTTTGAAATTTATAAATTCTGCTTATTTTAATTTTAATTCTGAAATTAAAAACATTAGACATGCAATTTCTTTACTTGGTATTCAGAAATTAAAAGTATGGATAATTCTCCTATTATACAGTAATGATTTTAGTTTTCAGGTTAGTTCCAATCCTTTATTTGAACTTGCAATCATTAGATCAAAAATTCTTGAGATCTTAGCTTCTAAATACAGGAAAGATAGAGATTTTGCAGGTGAAGCTTACTTATTGGGACTATTATCGTTATGTGACATAATTTTAGGTATAGAAAAAAGAGAGTTCGTATCAACATTACGGATTTCTGAAGAAATAAAAAATGCTATTTTGTATAGAACCGAATCATTCCTCTCTGATATGCTAACTGTGGTAGAGCTTTTAGAAATTCAAGAGATCAATTCTATTCCTCCAATTATTGAAAAATATAACCTTAAACTTGATGATATTTTTCAGGCAGAAGAAAAAAGTATTGAATATGTAGAAAAACTGAAAAAATCACTGTTTGATACTCAGATACAATCCTAAAGTTTAATGCTTTTCCTGAAATTTTCAAAATCAGGTAAAGGTTTTGCAGTTATATTTATCTTTCTTTTTAAAAATGGATGAAAAAATGAGATTTTATGTGCGTGAAGCATCTGTCTTTTGACATTTTTTATGAATGGATTGGTTAAATTTTTTAAACCGTAAACTTTATCACCGACTATCGGGTATCTTATTTTAGCAAGATGAATTCTTATTTGATGTTTTCTTCCTGTTACAATTTCTACTTCAAACAATGAAAATCCATTTCCTGTTTTTTTAGTTACAACAAATGTTTTTGCGTATTTTTTGTCTATTGGTTCATTTATAACTTTTTTCTTAAATTCTGCTTCGTTATGTGAAATCGCCAGATATATCTTTTTGACATCTTTTTTTCGCCATAGATCTTTAAATTTGTCTAAAATTTTTTTATTTTTTGCAAAAAGTAAAACTCCGGATGTTTCCCTGTCAAGTCTATGGATTGCAACTATTTTGGTATCTTTTTTATACTTTCTAAGCAGGTCTTCTACAGAACCTTTTTTCCTTTCTGACTCTAAAAACGGTGGCTTATTTACTGCAATGATAAATTCATCTTCATAAATGATGTTGTTTTTTATATTCCATTTTTCCGTCTGTTTTGGAGGATAAAGCTCTACAATATCCCCCTTTTTAAGCTGGTGTGAAGATATCCATACTCTTTTGTTATTTACAAACACATTTTTTGAATCTATAAGTTCTTTGGCTTTTTTCTTCGGAATTTTTAACTGATCTGACACGAAATCTTTCAGATTTGTTTCTTTTTTTACTAAAAATTTTTCCATTTATTGTCCCTTTTTTCTTAAAACGATTTCCCTAACCTGATTAAAAAATGGTATCTTTTCTTTATAGTCTAAATAAGTCCATAAAAATGGCTGAAATGATTTATGGTGATACCACAGTTCTAACTCTGCAAACACGCCGTCTCTAAGATAGATCCTATTTCCTCTATATTTTGAAGTAGCTACTACAATCTGGTCGTTATCTATATAAAGGGGATCTATGTTTACAGTTCTGTTTCCACCCTCAGATAAATCTTGCTCAACCTTTTCGCTAAAATGCTTCACTTCTACCAATTTATCTTTTTGAATGAATTTATCAACGACAATAAATTTTTTAACGAGATTAGAACCCATTTCTTTTTCATAATATGAAGAATAGGGCAGATTAAAGGTTTCTGTTTCCTCTAAAATCTGCCCGAATTGTTGTGTAATAGTTTTTATGGCTTTATCTAAATATTCTTGCCTATCCTGAGACCACATCAAAGCAAAAGAAAGCAGTGCCTTAACGTCCTGTTCTTTATATTTAGCCAATTTTAGTGTTTCTTTTCTCCTTTTGCCATTCTGATGGCATGTTTTAATAAAGGAGCAAGCATTCTCAAGTTATCTCTAACTCCTCCTGTGCTTCCAGGAAGGTTTATTATCAATGTATGGTCTCCGATTATTCCTGCTGTTGCCCTTGATAAAAGGGATTTCGGAGTAAATCTGACTCCTATTATTCTCATTGCTTCGCCAAAACCTATCATCTCTTTATCTATAACTTCTTTTGTTGCTTCTGGAGTAACATCTCTTTTACTGAAACCTGTTCCACCTGTTGTGAAAATAATGTCAACTTTATCTTTTAAGCTTTTAAGTTCCTCTATTATTTTTTCTTTATCATCTGGTAATATCTTGTAATGAACCACTTCCCCGTCATACTCTCTTTCTATAAGATCTATCGCTAACTTTCCGCTTCTATCTTCTGCTTCGCCTTTTGCACAGGTGTCAGAAAGTGTTATTACTGCACATTTTAATCCAGATAGATCTTCTTCATAGTCTGATTTTCCGCCAGATTTTGCTGTAAGTTTTATATCTGAAATCATCATATTTTTGTCATAAGGCTTACACATGTCATAAACATTCAGTAAAGCTGCTGATACTGCCGTGAGAGCTTCCATTTCCACTCCAGTTCTACCTATGCATTTTATTGTAGCTTTTGCATAAACACCGTCTTCATCAAGTCTTGTATCAATCTGAACGTGATCAACTAAAATTGGATGACAAAAAGGTAGAATATCTGGAGTTCTTTTTACACCTAACATCCCTGCCATCTGTGAAGCAGAAAGAACATCACCTTTTGCTATCTCTCCGTTCTTTATCATTTCCACAGTTTCAGGATTCAGATATATTTTCCCCTCTGCTGAAGCTGTTCTGATTGTTTCAAATTTTGTGGATACATCTGCCGGTTTAAATCCCATTACTGCCTCCTTTAAATTTCTTCACCTACTGTATCATATTTATCAACGACATCTTTCATTTTCACTTTTATAAAATCACCTGGTTTAACAGGTTCTGTGGTTTCCACATAAGTCATTCCATCTATTTCAAATGCACTTCTATAAGTTCTCCCTACAGGAAGTGTTTCCCATTCTTCAGAAAATCCATCTACTAAAACTTCCATCTCTTTTCCTATCATTTCTCTGTTCTTCTGCTCTGTTATATCGTCCTGTATTTCCATTATTTCATTTCTTCTTCTGATTTTTTCTTCTTTAGGCACAACATCTTCATAGGTTTCATATGCAGGTGTTCCTTCTTCGTGTGAGTATGTAAAAACGCCTAACCAATCAAACCTTGCATCTTGTATAAACTTTTTCATATTTTCAAAATCTTTTTCTGTTTCGGTAGGAAATCCTACAATCACTGATGTTCTCATGGCTGCTTCTGGTATGTATTTTTCTTTCCAATCAAGTATTTTTTCTATTCTATGTTTTCTGTATCCTCTGAGCATATCTTTTAGGATTTTGTCTTCTGAGTGTTGGATAGGCATTTCAAAATATTTAACAACTTTTTCACTGTCTCTTATATTTTTTATAAAATCTTCGTTCACAGTAGTTGGATAGAGATAATAAAGCCTTATCCAT
>JALVEZ010000056.1 GCA_027030405.1 Hydrogenothermaceae bacterium
TATTTACTGGAATCAATTGGCCCAGAGATAAGACAGTATTTCGTGGAATCTGATATTGAAGGGACGCCTATAAATAGAATGTTTCGTTCAATGATTTATCAGAGAGCAAAAAAGACTATGGATACCTTACCATTTGGAACTCAGGTAGACGTGTATAGAGTAGGATATGAGTTTATGGCACATTCTATTTATCCTTTGAAACCTTCTGAAGTGGAAGAACCTTTTGTTGTAATAGGTGGCAAGCAGTGTTCTAGACCTTTTAAAGCGAGCCTGCTTAATATTTCTGCAATGAGTTTTGGATCTTTGAGTAAAAATGCAATTCTCGCCCTTAATTTAGGTGCTAAAAATGGAAATTTTTATCATAATACAGGAGAAGGTGGAATAAGTCCTTATCATCTTGAGAATGGAGGCTCTCTTGTCTGGCAGATAGGTACTGGTTATTTTGGTTGTAGATCCAAAGATGGTAGATTTGATGTTGCACAGTTTGAAGAAAAAGCCAATTTAGAAAATGTAAAAATGATAGAAATAAAACTTTCACAGGGAGCTAAACCTGGTCACGGTGGTATTCTTCCTGCCTGTAAAAATACACCAGAAATAGCACAAATTAGAGGCGTTGAACCTTATACAGAAGTAATTTCACCTCCTTTTCATACTGCTTTTTCTAATTCAAGAGAATTAATGGAGTTTATTCAACTGTTAAGGGAAAGATCAGGTGGTAAACCTGTTGGATTTAAAATCTGCATAGGCAATAGGAATGAATTTTTTGATCTTTGCAAGGCTATGATTGAAACAGGGATTAAACCCGATTTTATAACTGTAGATGGTGGTGAAGGCGGAACTGGAGCAGCACCTCCTGAATTTTCAAACTCTTTAGGAACACCATTTAGAGATTCTGTAGCTTTTGTTTATGATACTTTAATGGGATTTGATTTGAAAGATGATATAAAAATAATAGCTTCTGGAAAAATAATAAGTGGTTTTCATATTGTCAGAGCTCTTGCTTTAGGAGCGGATTTGTGTAATAGTGCACGACCAATGATGATGGCTTTAGGATGTATCCAAGCATTAAAATGTAATAAAAATACCTGTCCAACTGGTGTTGCAACGCAAAATCCTGATCTTGTAAATGGACTTGTAGTTAAAGAAAAAGCTATCCGTGTTAAAAATTATCATGATGAAACGATAAAAAGTTTTATGGAGTTGATTGCAGCAGCAGGTTTAAAAAGCCATTCAGATATAGATAGGAATGTTATATACAGAAGGGTGAGTATGAAAGATACTTTATCTTATGCAGAGATTTATCCTTATGTAGAACGTGGAAAATACTTATAATCATTCAACTTTATAAATAAATTCTATTACAGCTTTTTCTGGACTGCCTGCTCTTGAGGCTTCTACTCGTATTGAGTATATTGTTTTTGCCTGTTCCACTATAATTGGGGCAGTTAGTTCAGCTTTAACAGTATAACCATTTATATTTTGTGCATAGGATTCTAAATCAATAACATCTCCTGTATTTGCACAAATACTTCCTCCATTACAGGTAAGAGTTCCTTGTAATATTGATTGCATTATATATTCTGAACTACCTTTTGCGATTTCCAGTGCTTCGGTATATCCTCTTGTCATACCTGATGTTTTTGTTTCTGATGTAAGCATATATAACAATGCTCCAACAATTGCCACTGAAATTGCACTAAATATCAAAACTGTAATTAAAGCTATACCTTTATTATTGTTTTTTATTCTCATTTTATATTCCTTTAAAGATCCATTGGATTAACTGTAATTTTTAAAACTTTCCATCTATAATGTGTATAATCAGATATTCCACTTAAATCAAATGTTATACCATCTATAGTAATTGAAGAACCATTATAATGATATTTAGGATCTTTTCTACCTTCATGCCTTAAAATATATATATTAACCTGTTTTAATTTATTCCTAATATCAGATGCAGTTAATGTAGTTGTGTCGCTGATTATAGATCCGTCTTCTAATTTTCCCCTAACTACGAAATCAGCGACACAACTTATTAAGGGCTCTCCCCCAGAGCCACTAAGAGCGTTCCCTCCTGCTTTTCTGAGTAAGTTATATGTATTTGGATTACATGTTGATAAAGGCTGATCTGAACTTAATGTATATTGAATAATATTACAAAACTGCTCTCCTGGGGCAGGTGGTGTGGATCCACATCCATTTTCAGGAGATATACCATTAAACTCAACAGGAAAACCAATTAAATATCCTTTTTCTGGACAATTTGCTGAAATGGATAGAAAACCTTTAAATAATCCATCAATATTTGTAAGTACAAATTGTGTAATAGAAGGGTCTTCTCGGTTATCTACATTAAGTGCAGCATCTAATTCGGTTGAAATATCTGGACAATTAAAAATTACATAACCTAATGTGGATTTATTTGTATTATTAAGTGTAGAACGAATTACAATTTCTTTATTAGTATCATTTAGTTCTATGGCTTTATTACTTAGATCTTTGGCAAGTCCATAACCTGCATGTTCTATATCTAAACGAAGCAATTCTAAACCTACAACATTTTCAAGTTCTGATTCTATATTTTTAGATTCTCCTTTAAACCCTTTCAGTAAAATATCATAAGTAAAGTATATCGCAGCTCCAATAACAAGTATTATTACCATTGTTACTAAAAGTTCAATCAGAGTAAATGCTTTATTATTTTTCATTTTCTTAAGGCTCCCTTTTAATTAGGGTGTTCATTGTTACTTTATATTGTTTTCCTTTGTAATCCCAACATGTTTCTATTTGTATTTCTTTTACATCAAGTCCATTTCCAGTTGTATCTGTATGAGTAACAATTTTTTTTCCTATTTGATAGGTAATTGTAGAATTTTTTACTTTTCTTGTTATTGTTGTTGCAGAATTATCTGTACATGAAATGTTAGTGTCAGTGATAGAATCAAAGTCTGTACTCCTATAATCCTCTAATAGTTCTTGGGTTAGCTTTATAGCTTGATTCCTGATTTCATTTTTTGTTGATATGTTATAAGTTAATATTAAACCTGTAAGTAGTCCTAAAAAAACAACAGCCAATAAAAATATAGAAACTAATGCCTCTATTAAAGTAAAACCTTTATTTTGCTTTACAATCTGAACCATCCCATTCTCCTAATTTTGCACGAGTATAAGTTGTAACAACACAATCATAAGAAGGATTAACATTAGCAGAGCCAGAATATTTTATGTGTGAATTATTAAATATTCCTCTTTTAGTAATATTGACAGTACCTGAAAAATAATTTTTTAATTTAATACATTTGATATTTGTATTACCCTCTTTTAAACATACCTGTTTTCCTGTTATAGTAACTATTAAATCTTTTTTATTTGTAAAAGCTTTCATTCTTCCTTCTTGTAAAAGACCATATATTGCTTTTGTGTCAGATTCTATATAGTATCGAATTCTCCATTTATTTAAAGGTGGTATAGCTATGGCTAGCAAAATAGCTATTATTGCTACAACTATAATAAGTTCTATTAGTGTAAAACCTTTTATTTTTCTAACCATAAAATAATATCTCCTTGTAATATACTTGGAACTCCTAAAGTTGCTCCAGATTCAGGAGTTATACCTTGTTGCCATGCACTTGTTTTACTACCACTACTAAATGTACTTTTATTAAATTCCTCTATGTTTCCTCCAGACAATTGAAGGAATAATGTGAAGTTTTTAACAGTATCTATATTTATAGAGTAATTTTCACCTCCAGGTCTTTTACATTCTGAAGTTATTGAATCACCGGTTGCGCAATTAAGTCCCCATACCCTTGAACGTCCACCAAAACCACAAATATCTGAATTTGGTTGAGTTGTACTAAAAAATATAAGATCAAAGTTTGATTTTGTTGGATCGGCAATATTTCTTTCTTTGAAAAATTGTGTTGATTTTGGTTCTAAATCTATTTTCCATGCAACATTTTTTTGACCGTCTAATAATTCACTACAAGCATCTACAGAGTTATGGGCTGCATTTATATTACAATTAGAATTAAGTATACAGTCATCTATTCTTACACCATATAAATGTTCAACATCATTACTATCTTGTCCTTCTTCATCTGTTTTGTAAAACCATCTTCCTGTACCAAAATATATGTAGTTCATATTGAAACATTTCATATATTCAACTTTAGCTGTTATGGGTTTAATTGCACTGTTAAATATTTTTATTATGTTCCAATTTTCTGGATCGGCATCATTAATTTTGACAGCTAATACATTACCTTGCCATTCATTTCCTGTATTTTTATTTACTCCGAAAAATACAAAATCTGTATTTCCATCATCATTATAGTCAATGCCTTCAGTATATAATCTTCCACCGAAACTTTTAGCAAAACTACTTGGTGAGATTTCTGTTGTGTCGTCTATTTTCATATCAGAATCTAAAGTTAATACAAAGATTTTTAAATCCTGTGAAGAATCACCTTTATAAGTAGTTGGTCCAGATAAAAACATTATGTAATGATTCCCATTATAAGTCATATGGGCAGGGCCAGAATAACTGAAGCCTAAATCTTTATGACTAAACTCCCATAAAAATTGAGGGTTTGTAGGGTCTGTAATGTCAAGGGCAAAGTAAGATGACCTTCCTATACAATCATCACCTGTGGGGTCTGAACATGTATCAGCTGGCGGGATAGTGTCTATACTACATCCACCACCTAATCTCATTCCTCCTATTAATATTCTTTTTTCTGGTATTCCATCATTATTGTTGTCGATATCAAAAGTATATGGAGTCCCATCTACAATATATATGTGGCAATCAGGATAATCAGGATCTGCAAGATATCTTAAATAAGGAAGAGCATTTTTTGGTATAAATGACCAGAGTTCTTCTCCTAATTTATCAGTATTGCAATCAGTTTTACTATTACAGAGTTTATATTTTCCAGAATCAAATTTTACTTTACCTGATCTAAAAGCATGTAACATTCCATCATTAGAACCAGCGAATACTACTGAATATTGATCATAATTAACAACTTTTGGTGTGGAGTATATAATATCTCCTAATTTCCATACATTTCCTGTGTTTATTGCTCTGCTTCTACACGTAGATATATCCTCTCCACGAACATAAGATATTAAATTTTCGATAGGGTCTCCAGAAGTTGTTAAACAAGTTGGAAAATTTGAACTGTTCCCTAAAAATGTGCTAAAGTTTCCTGCATTAGCTGTTTGAAAACCTATTAAATTACCACTTTCTGATACTGTATATATAGTTCGCGTATCTGGATTTCTATTTAATAGCAACTTTCCTGATTCCCATAAGGGATGAACATCGTCTAAAGAGTTATAAGTAATAAATGAGGATGGATCTTTTTCTCCTGTTGCATCACTATCATAAGCATATATTTTAAGATTTCCATTTTGAAGTTTAAACTCAAGAATTAAATCATTTTCTATATCTAATTTTTTATTTTCATTTGTATCTTCTCTTAGATTTTGGACTTTAGGAGTATTTAAAAACCAATAACTATATAAATATCCTAACCATGAAAGTTGTTTTCCATTAAAAGATTTTTGTGGATAAAAAACTGCTTGGTAAACAATAGATCCTTTTTTATTTTTTTCAGATAAAATAGATGTAGCTGTTCCTGAAGAAGTTTTTTTCAAAATGTCTTTAATAAAAGCAAGTAAAGAATCTTTAATCTCTTGAGCATTGTTTGCATTTGTAAAAGTATCAGGGATTCCATCTCCATTTTTATCCCAGTCGGATGAGGAAGGTGGTAAATTTGTACAAGCACTACCCCTTCCATCACCATAATAATTTGAGCAGTCATCCATAAAACAAGTATCCCAAGGATAGTATTTATTTCCACCCCCATTCCAATGCAAACCACTTGTTGTACCGCCTGGCCAGTTGGAACTTGAATCATCAAAAGAGCCATACATAGCTACATTTTTTAATGATAGTTCTCCTGTTCCTCCTAAATACATACCAAGAGCATAAACACCACTCACACGTATGTCGTAATCTTTTCCACTATTGCTGGTTAGGGTTCTAAGAACATCTGTATGCATATGATAGGCTGGAACAACTGGGTCAGCAGAATTATTTTCATAACCACTTTCTATAGAACAACTTCCACCAGTAGTACCATTATTGCTAGGATCACCTCCTACATTCCACTGACCATCAGAAACTAAAATTGTAAAATTTTTGGCACATGGTGATAAGCTACAGTTTGGATTCTCAGAGTTTGGTGCATTAGGATCACAAAAATACATTGGATCCTTAAATGTTCCTTGTGAAAGTTCAAATCCATTTTTATAATTATGGTCATTATTTTGTTTAAAATAGTCATATGCTTCCCATAGTGCAGGTGCTGTTCCAGTGGCACCACTAGGATCAATTGAATTGATTGCGCGTTTTAAAAAAGTGTAAGGTTCGTTTGAATCAGCGTTATGAAAAGTCCCATTGTATGGATAATCTCCTATATATATTTTATCTGGGTAAACAGTAGCTTGATAAAATATAGCTCCAAAACGAGGTTTTATTTTTTCCTTCTCCATCAATTGGATAATTCCTTCATCGATTCTATATTTAGGGATTTTTACAAGAGTATCATATTGGAAGGTAATACTATTACAATTACTATCGCAATGATATTTTTCATCGTTACCGAGATTACAATCACAAATACCATTGCCACCTAGGCAGGTATCAATTTTCCCTTTATTCATATTTTTTTCGCACAAAGATATTTTTTTGTAAAATCCTATAAGATTTCCATTTTTTAAACCAGCATAATAGGTTTGTGTAGGATTATTTGTATGTGCTTTTAACATACATGTGGTTCCAGTACAAGCAATATTAGGATCACAGTCTTCATCTAAGATATTATTACTGGAGCAGCTTTCTGGTCTTCCTCCAGTTAATGCCCATCTAAGTAAATCTATTCTTGTCATAAATAAAGAATTTAAACAATGTCCTGAATAAACAGGTTCATCTCCTTGATCATATATTAGGAATTTATTTAAATCAGCTAATAATTTTATGGGTTGGTTGTAACATCCAGAATTTACAGGATCGTTCGTTTCTTCCCAGTGACCTTCTGCCAGATCGGCAAACCCATTATTATTATTATCTCCATCCCAAACAAATTTATAGTTTTTATTAGGAATAAAATAACCTTCCCCATCGTTATAGGCACGACCTGCCATTGAACCACTTTTGTCTAAAACTAAAAGAATATTTGGACTAACAGTAGATACTAAAAAAGGAGGTACTGCACAGTATGTATCCATATCAGCAGAAAAAGATTTATTAAGCGAAAAAGCTGATATAAAGCCAATAAGGATTATTAATAATTTTTTCATTTTTTCTCCCCTCTTTTTAAAAGGATAAAAGAAATTTCCCCATTATCTTTTTCATGTATTTCTATTATATTTGGTATTTCTGAAAGCCAATGACTCTCTATTTTTTTGAAATTATAATTTTTGCCATCTTCAGTAATAATAATATTATGAGCTTCGTCTATTTTTTTAATTTTTTTAATTATAATATTCTCTTTAGCAAAGGAAATTCCTAATATTAAACAAACAAAAATAATAATTAATTGTTTCATTTTATATTCCCCCCAAATAAATTCTTATCTAATAACTTAAAGCAAAAACATAAAAAAATCGTGAATATTATTTTTTAAACAGAACTAATCCTAAATACTCTTTTTTAACCTTTTTTATGTATTTACCACCGTATTTACCAACTAAATAGTTGATTATGAGCTCTCCAACTCCTGAACCTTTTTCTGAAGCCCCTATATCGTTTTTAACTGCAACACAAATATTTTTCTTTGTTTTAAATATTCGAATATAAATCTTATTTTCTGAATACTTTATACTGTTTTCGATTAGATTAAAAAATATATTTTCAGCGTCTGTTTCGTTGATCCTGACATACGCATCTTTCAATCTGAGTTTTAAATCTTTTTCTTCTAATTCTGTTTCAAACTGTTTTAAAATATTTTCTATAATATCTTTGAGGTTTATAAGTTTTTTTTGATTATCGATATTTTTAATATTTTTTAAAACTTTCAGGCTGAGGTTAAAGTCCTTTTCCATAAACTGATAACTTTTTTCTAACCGTTCTAAAGCTTTTAAGTTTCCACATTTGGTTTTAATCAGTTCTAAATTTAATTTTTGTATCGACAGGAAATTTCCTAATTTATGGGTAAGGGCAAGGATAAAAAGCTCTAGAAATTTTTTGGTTTCTTCTTCTTTTTTCAAGTATCGTAAGACAGTGATATAAAAAAGATAAATAAGAAGTAGAACCAAAGCTGATTCCCATAAAAATAAAATAAGTGCGTAAGATTTTATTTTTGAATATTTATAAATTTTATTTACATAAATATATCCTGAGTTTGTTTTAAGAATGATTTCATAATCTGGATCTAATTCAAATTTTTCGGAGTATTTAAAATAAAAAGGTAGTTCAGTATTCGGATTTAAATTTACTAATTCCCCTACAAGTTTTGCTTCGTTCGAAAGTTCCTGTTCAAAGTTTAGTTTAAAATAAAAGATACTTATAGAATTGATTATAGATAATCCTATAATTAAAATAGCTAAAAAATAGATAAAAGTTTTAGTTTCAAATTTCAACTAATTTATAACCTCTCCCTTTATAAGTTTGAATACTTTCAGATGGCAAAATTTTTCTTAGTTCTTTTATATACGTTCTTACAATCTCATCTCCAACAGGTTTATCTCCCCATACATAATTTAAAATGGTTTCTGTATTGACTAACTTATTTTTATTTTTTACTAAAATGTATAAAACATCCCATGCAGTTTTAGAAATTTTTAATTCTTTATTATTTTTATAAATCATTTTATTATCTAAGTCTATAATAATATCTCCTATTTTTATTTTTTCATTAATATGTTGTCTTTTATTAAGTGCCTGTAATCTGAGTATTAGTTCTTCTAAATTGAAAGGTTTTGTTAGATAGTCATCTGCCCCAAAATTAAAACAAATTTTTTTATCTTCAATGGAATTTTTAGCAGTTAGTATTAAAACAGGTGTTTTAACTCCTTTGTTTCTGAGTCTTTTTAAAATCTGTTCTCCTTTTTTATATTTCAACATGAGATCCAAAATGATTACATCAAAGCTATCAAAACTGAAAATATCTTCGATTTTTCTATCATCTGAAATCCATTTGACATCAATTTCCTTTTCAGAAAGAAATTCAGATAAAGATTCTCCTAAAACAGGGTCATCTTCAACTAAAAGAATTTTCATCTTAATTCCCCCTTTTTTCTTTTTCGGTTTAAAATGTTTATTATAAATTTAAAGCTAAAAATATGTGAGATTTATGAAAGTAAAAGGTATTTTGTTAGCAGCTGGACAAGGTAAAAGGTTTGGTGGAAAAAAGCAGTTTATAAAACTAAATGGTAAATTTCTTTTTGAATATTCCCTTGAGACGATGGAAAAAATTGATGAGCTTGATGAAATTATTATTGTTTTACCAGAAGAAGATATGTCTATTCCGATAAACTCTTCTAAAAAAATCCGTAAAGTTCCAGGAGGTAAAGAAAGACAGTTTTCTGTTTATAATGCTTTAAAGAATATAGAGAATGCGGATATTGTGGTAATTCACGATTCTGCACGTATTTTTGTTTCCGTTAAAATGTTTCAGAATTCGATTAAAAATGTTGCTTCAGGTTATGATGGTTCTGTTACTGCTATAAAAGCACGGGACACTATAAAAGAGATAGATGATAAAAAGATTTTAAAAACTTTGGACAGAAATAGACTGATAATAGTTCAAACTCCTCAAGCATTTGATTTTAAAAAATTACTGAAAGCCCATGAATTTGCATTAGAAAAAGGTGTTATTGGAACAGATGATGCTTCGCTTATGGAATTATTGGATTATAATATTACTTATAATGAAGGTTCGTTTTTGAATTTTAAGATTACGGAAAAAGATGATTTAATATTAGCTAAATGTTTGTTAAAGGGAGGAAATTAAATGGAAAAGAAAAAGTTAATCAAAAACTTGATTGATGCGATTAAAGAAGGGAATAAAGAGGAAATTCATAGATTAATTGATCTATTAAAAATTGATGTAAATGAATCTTTTGAATTTGGAATAACACCTCTTCATGTTGCAGTTAGAGAGCAGGATATAGAAACTGTTAAGAAATTGATAGAAGCTGGAGCTGACGTTAATAAAGGTGATGACTTTGGAGAAACTCCTGTTCATGTCGCTGCAGATGTTGGAAATGTTGAAATTTTGAAAATTTTAATAGAGAACGGTGCTGATCTGAATGCAAAAGGAAAAGAAGGTAATACTCCTTTACATTTAGCAGTAATTGCAAGAAATGTGGATGCTGTTAAACTTTTAATAGAAAATGGTGCAGATCCAAATATTAAAAATAATTTTGGCAAAACACCTTTAGATGAAGCAAAAGAGTTAGGCTTCAACGAAATAGTAGAAATTTTATCTAAATAAACTGGGGTCATAGCTCAGCTGGGAGAGCATCTCCTCGGCATGGAGAAGGTCAGGGGTTCGAATCCCCTTGACTCCATTATATTTATGCTTGTTCGTAATAAAGGAATCTTCCACAGTGGGGGCAGGAGAAAAGTTTATCTTCTTTGATGATCTGACTTAATTTTTTAGGTGGAATTACCATAAAACATCCAGCACACACTTCATCTTCTACTGGGACAATTGCTTTGCCTTTTGTTTTTTTAACTAATTCATATCTTGATAATAGCTGGGGCTTTACTTCCTTCTTTGCTTCTTCTCTTAATTTTTTTAGTTCTTCTAATCTTTTTTTTGCTTCTTCTAATTCTTTTTGTTTTTCTTGAATCTCTTTTTCAATTTTTGTTTGCTCTTCATCGATTTTTGGTTTTAGCTGTTCTTTTTCTTTTTTTAGCTCTTCTATCTTTTCCATTATTTCTAAAATTTCATCTTCAATTTCCATAATAAGTTCTTCTATCTGCGCTTTTTCTCTTAGAAGGGCTTTGTATTCTTCGTTTGTTTTGACTTTTTCAAGGTGATTTTGAATTTTTAAAATTCTATCTTCATTTGATTGGATGTCTAACTCTTTTTCTTTTTTTAAAACTTCTAAATGTTTTATTTCGTTGTCAAGATGTTCGTATTTTAGGAGTAGTTCTTCTTTTTTCTTTTTTAGATTTTCGATCTCTTTTGGGATTTTTTGTAGAGCTAAATTAAGTCTATCTATCTCTGAATCTATTTCTTGGAGCTTTTTCAGTTTCTCAATGTCTGGGTTCATTTTTCCCTCATTTTGATACAATAATGGGCCCGGAGGGACTCGAACCCCCGACCGGACGGTTATGAGCCGTCTGCTCTAACCAACTGAGCTACGGGCCCTGAATTTTAGAAGCATTATAATATAATATTTCTGCTTATCATGTCAATTGTAAATATTAATCCAAAAATTAATTTTTTCAAAAAAAATCCCTTCCTGATTAGGAAGGGATCATTTCAGGTGATTTTTAAGTTATATTTATTATTGATCAGTTATTAACACAGCTTCAATTCTTCTGTTTTTAGCTCTTCCTTCTTCAGTATCATTAGGAGCTATTGGTCTTGTGTATCCATATCCTTTTGCAGTTATTCTTTTAGGATTAATTTTAAATTCTTCTACAAGTATTTTTCTTACAGCTTCTGCTCTTCTTTGAGATAATCTCATATTGTACTCATAGCTACTTGTAGGTCTTTTATCTGTATGACCTTGTATCTCAACTTTTATAGAAGGATTTTCTTTTAAGAATTGTGCGAATTTTTTAAGTAAAGGATAGTACTCAGGTTTCACTTCTGCACTATTAGTATCAAAGTGAATTTCTAATGTCATTGATTGGAAACAACCATTCTCATCTACTCTAACACCTTTCATAGTATTAGGACATTTATCTTTAAAGTCAGGGACTCCATCACCATCACTATCCAAAGGACAACCATTTTCGTCAATCATTACATTTTCAGGAGTGTTAGGACACTTGTCTGCATAATTTGGCACCCCATCTTTGTCAGAATCAAGAGGGCAACCATTTTCATCAACTTCTGCTCCAGAAGGAGTGTTAGGACATTTATCTGCATAGTCAGGAACACCATCTTTGTCTGTGTCAGCAGGACAACCATTTTCATCAACTTTAGCTCCTTCTATAGTATTAGGACATTTGTCTTTGAAATCGGGAACACCGTCCTTATCAGAATCAATTGGGCACCCTTCTATATTAACAACTACACCAACAGGAGTATTAGGACATTTGTCTGCAGCGTCAGGAACTCCATCTTTATCTGCATCTAACGGACAGCCATTTTTATCAACTACTGCTCCTTTGATTGTGTTCTGACATTTATCTAAATAATCAGGAACACCGTCTCCATCTGAGTCAATAGGGCAACCATTTTTGTCAACGACTACACCTTCTGGCGTGTTTAAACAAACATCTTGATAATCAGGAACTCCATCTTTGTCCGTATCAATAGGGCAACCGTTTTTATCAACTTCTACACCTTCTGGTGTATTTAGGCACTGATCTTTATAGTCAGGGATACCATCATTATCCCTGTCAACAGGGCAACCGTTTTTATCAACTTCTACTCCAGCGGGAGTATCAGGGCATTTATCAGCGTAGTCAGGAATACCATCATTATCAGAATCAACAGGACAACCATTTTCATCAACTTTAGCACCTTCTGGTGTATCTGCACATTTGTCTAAATAATCAGGTATTCCATCTTTGTCTGTATCAAGTGGACAGCCATCTTCACCGACCACAATATCAGCAGGGGTGTCAGGGCATTTATCAGCGTAGTCAGGAATACCGTCATTATCAGAATCAACAGGACAACCATTTTCATCAACTTTAGCACCTTCTGGTGTATCTGCACATTTGTCTAAATAATCAGGTATTCCATCTTTGTCTGTATCTACAGGGCAACCGTTCTCATCTACTATTACCCATTGTGGTGTGTATGGGCATAGATCTTTGTCATCAAGAACTCCATCATTGTCAGCATCTACTATTTTAGGCTTTCCTCCAAACATAATATTAAATGCAATTCTTGAAGTTGTATCTGTTTTCCCACCCCATAAATATATATATTTAACCTGAGGAGTAATTGCTATTCTATTATTTAAAATCCATCTTAACCCAATACCAACTCCTGGACCTGTTAAACTTGATACATATGTAGCGCTGACAGTGAAATAAGGAATTAAAGTACTGAAAATATCTGTAAAGTTATAAGCAATTTGGAAGTTTATGATTTTAATTTGCATTTTCCAGATATCTTCATCATCATGCCTTTTTTTTGTGTTTATGATACCAAAACCTAATTCCGTACTCCACGAAGAGGATAAAAATTTCTCAAAAAGAAGTCCATATCCATAATTATCTTTCCAGTCCCAAAGTGCATTATGATGTGCTTTTTCCTTTTCTGTAAAAGCATCATATCTTGCATAGGGTGAAATTATGAAGCGACCATCCATTTCTACAGCTTTTGCAGTAAAAAATATTACTGCTAATAACAAAAAAATCTGGAGCAATCTACCCATACTAAAAGCCTCCCTTTTTTAATAGAAATATAATTTAGATATTTAATATAGATTATAACGTTATATATTGTCAAAATAAAAATCAACTTAATTCATAACCTAATTTTAACCTAAAAAATAACAATAAATATTGGTTTAGAAAATGATGAGGAAGATAAAATTGCAATCTTTAGAAAAACTTTGGATAATTTAAATATCAATTTTAAATTTGAGGAGAGCAGACATAATGAAGAAATTGTCTATTTTATTAATTCTTATCTTTTCTTTTTTAACTGTAAATGCCCAGGAAAAAATACTATTTTGGGATTTTGAAGATGTTCCAGTTGGACAAGTGCCTGAAGGTTGGAAAGTAGAAGTTACAAATCCAAAAGGTAAACTTTCTAAATGGGAAGTGATTATTGATAAGACTGCTCCTTCTGGAAAGAAGGTCTTAGGTATGGTTGACCCGGGAGATTCAAGGGGTTCTACTTTTAATCTTTGCTGGACTGATAAAGTTCCTTTTAAAGATGGGGAAATAGAAGTTAAGTTTAAAGCAGTTAAAGGAAGAGAAGACCAGGGCGGTGGAATAATGTGGAGAGTACAGGACAGGAATAACTACTATGTTACGAGATTTAATCCTCTTGAAGATAACTTTCGCATTTACTATGTAAAAAATAGCCATAGAAGAATGATAAAAAGTGCTCGTGTTTCACTACCTGTAGGAAAATGGCACACTATGAAAATTGTTCAAAAAGGAAACCATTTTGAGTGTTATCTAAACGGTAAAAAGTATCTTTCTGGAAAAGATAATCATTTTAAAAATGCCGGCGGTGTTGGACTCTGGACAAAAGCCGATGCAGTTACATATTTTGATAACTTTAAAGTGAAAGTAGAAAAATAAATATTTACGGAGCAAATAGATGTACAGAAAAATCTTTTATCTTTTATCAGTTCTATTCGTAATTTCCAGTTTAATCTCCTGCTCAAAAAAAGAAGCACAGAAAGAAGAAAATGTAGTAGTTGTCTATGTTTCTGAAGATAGAGTTTTTTCTGAACCGATACTAAAAGATTTTGAGAAAGAGACCAGAATAAAAGTAAAAGCGGTTTTTGATACGGAAGAGTCAAAAAGTACAGGAGTAATGAACAGACTTCTTGCAGAAAAAGACAATCCTCAGGCTGATGTTTACTGGGCAAACGAGCCGATTAGAGCTGCTGTTTTAAAGCAAAAGGGAATTTTACAACCTTATTTTTCTCCAAATGCTAAAGATATTCCTGCAAAATTCAAAGACCCTGAAGGATACTGGACTGGTTTCTCTGCAAGGGCA
>JALVEZ010000057.1 GCA_027030405.1 Hydrogenothermaceae bacterium
TAGCTGTTGCAGCAAATGCTGCTCTTATTTTTAAAAGGGGTGTTTGTTCTGATGTGGCGACAACAACAACAGATTTTTTTAAACCTGCTTCTCCTAAATTATCTTCTATGAATTCTCTTACTTCTCTACCTCTTTCACCTATCAATGCGATAACGTTTACATCTGCTTCTGTGTATTTTGCAACCATTCCCAACAGTGTACTTTTTCCAACACCTGCCCCTGCAAATATTCCCATCCTCTGACCTTTTCCGATGGTTAAAAGGGAATTTATACTCCTTATTCCCGTATCTAATGGCTCTGTTATTCTTTCTCTCATCATTGGGTTTATGAAATCATTTTTCAGATAAAAGTAATTTTCATAATTGATGTATTCTTTGTTTAAAGGTTTTCCGAAAGGGTCTATTACAGTCCCTAAAAGTTCCTGTGAAACGCCTATACTGACAGGGGCTAAACTGGCTTCTATCCAGCTGTTTACTCTTATTCCCTGTGTGTCGTTATAAGCCATTAGAAGTGTTTTATTATCTTTAAATCCTACTACTTCTGCTTCTAATCCGTTTTCCAATATACAGGAATCGCCTATTGAAACTTTTGGAAGAACAGCTTCTATTACAGGGCCTGTAACTCCAACGATTTTTCCTTTTATCTTGTATTTAGGTAAGTTTTTGAATCTCTCTTTTAATTTCATTTTTCATCACTTCTAATTTTTCTTTTATTTTGTTTTCTATTTGTAGATCAGAAACTTCTATGATGAAGTCGCCTTTTGTAAGATTTTCATCTGTTTCTACTTCTATGTTCTGGAAAACTTTTTGAACTTTTTCTTTCATCTCTGGATGAACTTTTATTTCAATATTTATTGCCTTTTTGTATTCTAATAAGATCTTTTCTATCTGTTTTATTATGAAATCTTCGTTATTGGGAGATATGTAAAGGAACTGTAGAATTTCGGATATGCTGTCTAACAGCAGATCCTGGAGATGTGAGAATCTGTTTTCCACCTTGTTATATAGGTCTTTAAACATTTTGCTAAATTCATCATAAATTTCCTGTATCTCACTGTTTTTTTGCTGTAATACCTGATTTACATGTTCTTGAACAACCTGTTGTAATATATTTTCCTGTTCCTGAACAGCTTCTTTGTATCCTTCTTCGTATGCTTTTTGGGTTTCCTCTTCTAACTTTTTATTGAATTCTTCTTTTAATCGTTCTAATTCTTCTATGTATCTTGCTTCGATTTCTTCTTTTGATAAGTCCTGTTCCTCTATGTCTTTATGTATCTGTTTGTACTGGCTAAAATCTTCTAAATCTATCATTTTACTTTCCTTCTTCTTTTAGCCATTTTGATACTAGTGTTGCAAGAAGTTCAGGGTTGTTTTCTGCTATCTCAAGGATTTTCATATATTCTGGTTCTTGCTCAAGGGAAAGAACTGCTTCTTCCATCTCGTGAAGTTCTCTCATTCCCTGCATTCCTTCTGGTGTCATTGCACCTGCAGCTGCCGCAGCAATTGCTGCCTCTTCTTCAGCTTTTTTCTTTTTCTTGCTTTTGATTAACATTACTAAAAGGAGGAGGATTAGAATAAAACTTATTAATCCGATTCCTGCTAACAGTATCAGATTTTTAGGTGCCAGAAGTCCTTCTTCTCCAACTCCTGCCTCAACAGGTGGTGCTTCAAACGGAATACTAACTACTTTTATCTGGTCTCCCCTTTCAGGATTATATCCAACTGCACTTTTTACAAGTTCTTCATAAGATTTGAGTTCTTCAGGTGAACGTGGAATAAACTCCCTTGTTATATTTCCATCTTTATCTTTTATCTCTTTGTATTTTCCATCAATGAGAACACCTACACTGATTTTTTTGATCGTAAAAAGATTTTTCTTAAGGTGTTTTACAGATTTTGATATTTCGTAATTTGTAGTTGTGTCTTTTTTATTTTTTTCTGTGATTGTGTTGTTGTTTCCATTAATGTTTAAAACAGGCGGAACATTTGTCGGTGTTCCAGGTGCTCCTTGCTGTTGCTGTTCATAAGTTTTGCTATTTTCCTGTATCTTTCTTTGACTTACCACCGTTGCACTGTCAGGATCAAAAAGTTCATCCTGTTGTTCTAACTTTCCTGTGTCAATGTCAACGGTTGCTCTTACTATGACTTTTCCGTAGCCTAATGCCTGAGATAGCATAGATTGAACATTTTTTTGTATCTGTTTTTCTAATCTTTTTTTCAGGTTTAATGTTTTATCACTGACAACCTGATCTTCTTCATTTTCCAACAAGTCTGAAAGAACTCTTCCTCTGTTATCAACTACAGTAACGTTTTCTGGTTTCAGTTTAGGTACTGCGTGGGAAACTAAAAAAACTATAGCCTTAATCTGTTCCTTTGTTAGATCTTTTCCTGGAGCCAATCTTACTATTACGGAAGCTTTTGCTTCATCTTCCTCCCTTACAAATATTGTATCTTTCGGGATTGCTATGTTTACTTTTGCATCCTGTATGGCGTCAATTTGCTTTATTGTCCTTCTGAGTTCTCCTTCTATCGCCCTCAAATAGTTTACATTTTCTTGAAATTGGGTAACTCCCATTTTAGGTTCTTCAAATATCTCAAAACCTACCGTTTTTCCTGAAGGTATTCCCTGTGCAGCCAGCTTAAGCCTTACGTCGTAAATTTTATCTTTAGGAACTAAGATAATCGTTCCATTTCCTTCTACTTTGTATGGGATGTGCTGTTCCTGTAAAACAGTCAAAATCTGTCCTGCATCATCTGGATCAAGATTAGCATACAAAACACCGTAATTTTCTGAAGTTGTAGATTTAAAAACTACTGCTCCGATAAGTGCAACAATTGCAAGAACACCGATAATCAGTGTTAAAGTTTTGATGTTCAGTTTTTCTTTTGTTATGTTATTTATTTTTTCCTTTATCTCTTCCACATTAATTGCCAATTTTTTCTACCTACTAAACTTGCATTCTTATAATTTCTTGATAGCTTTCAAGGGCTTTATTTCTGATTTCTGTAATCAGTCTTAGAGAGATGTCAGATTTTTCTATCTGGTAAACCAGTTCCTGTAAATTTTCCACATTTCCAGATCTTATCTGTTCTTCTGCCACTTTTGCATTATTTAGATCGTTATTTACATCCTGGATGAAGCTCTTTAAAAGTTCTCCAAAACCTGAAGGTTGTTCTTTTTGTGTTTCAGGTATGATGATTTTGCTTATATCTGCTGAACCGATTTTATTTATATTCATCTTTCATCTCCCTTATACTCTTAAGATTTCCAGTGATTTTAGAAGCATATCTTTATGTGTATTAAATGCAGTTAAATTTGCTTCATAACTTCTTATTGCAGTCATCATATCAACCATCTCTTTCATCGGTTCCACGTTAGGAAGTTTCACATATCCGTTTTTATCTGCTTCTGGGTTGGTAGGATCGTATTTCATTCTGAAAGGAGTGTCAGTATCTTTCTTTATCTCTTTAACTCTGACTTTTGTAAGTCCTGATTCTTTATCTAAAACTGCTTCAAAAACAGGAACTTTTCGTGTATAAGGCTGCCCGTTCTCTGCTTTTGTTGAGTTGACATTTGCAAGATTACTTGAAACAACATCCATTCTTATTCTTTCTGCTAACATTCCTGTTACTGAAACTTCTAAACCTTTGAATATCATTTATACTTCCTCCTTATCTTCCTGAGATAACAAGTTTCATCTTAGAAATCTCTTTTTTTAATGCTTCTGCCAGTGATTTATACATGATTGAGCTTTCTGCTAACTTAGCCATTTCTTTTTCCACGTTTACTTTGTTCCCGTCGTAACCTTCTATCTCTTTTCCTGTTATCACTTTGTAATGAACTGATTTTTCTGGAAATGGATTCATATGCTTTGGATTGTCTATTTTCATTTTGGTTTGCTGTGTAAGAACTTCTTCAAATGTGATGTCTTTAGGCTTGTAGTTCGGTGTATCTGCGTTTGCGATATTTCCCTGTATTATTTTTGTTCTTTCTATAAAGTAAGAGGCTTTCTGTGATAATTTATCTAAATCTCCTAAAAAGTCGCTCATCTTTTTACCTCCTGAAATAAGATAGAGCTTTCAAATATTTTTCTTGCTATCTGACTCCATTCTGTTTTGCACTCTTTTATCTTTTCGTAAAAAGGTTTGCTTCTCTCGATTTTATTGGTTCTGACAAGTGAAATTAAGGTTATGCTTCTTGTATAACATTTCTCCTCTTCTGGAAGGTTATCATTTGTGGCCAGGTCAAACATTAGGTTTTTAACCTGTTCATATTTGTTAAATGCAAGAAGTTTATAAGTCAGCCTTTTAATAAACTTGTTTACTACTTTATCTTTTGGATAAAGTTCATAAATTTTTTCGCGGTTTCTCATAACGAATTTATAAGGTTTTTGTAAAATTCCTCTGTTCATTCTGTTGTAATTTATAACTATCAGAGCTTTTAGTTTTTTA
>JALVEZ010000058.1 GCA_027030405.1 Hydrogenothermaceae bacterium
ACATGAACGAGGTATTAATTTTTCTTTTTATTTTTATTCAAAAAATTAATACCTCGTTCATGTTCATTTTTGGTTTATAAGATAAAACCTGTTTCAAGTTTATCAAGGACTTATTATTATAACCTTCGTTGATGGTAAAAATGAAATTTAAAAATGAAAATTTTATAATTTCAGGACAACAAAATTTATGGAGGTAAGGTTTGTGAAAATCGTGCTTGCTGACAATGTATGGATTTTAGTTGCAACTGCTCTTGTTTTTTTAATGTCAATTCCTGGACTGGCATTATTCTATGGCGGATTAACAAGAACAAAAAATGTTTTAAACACAATAATGATGGTTTTCAGTGCTTTTGCTTTAGTTTAATCTGGATATTTTACGGATATTCCCTCACATTTGGTTCAGATGTTGGAGGGATAATCGGGAGTTTAGAATATGCATTTTTATCAGGTGTTTCAGTTGGAGATCCAGCACCGGCATCAGAAAACCTATACCACTACCTTTTTATATTTTTTCAGATGACTTTTGCTGCCATAACGGTTGCTTTAATGGTAGGTGCTTTCATTGAAAGAATGAAATTCAGCTCTTGGTTGATTATCTCAATTTTATGGGCAACATTTGTTTATTTCCCTGTTGCCCACTGGATATGGGGAGGTGGATGGCTTTCTAATGTTGGAACTCTTGACTTTGCAGGTGGTTTAGTTGTTCACGAAACATCTGGTTTAGGTGCACTTGTAGGTGCATTATTATTAGGAAGAAGAAAAGAACCTGTTATGATTCCTTCTAATCTTGCTATCGTTGCCCTTGGAACAGGTCTTTTATGGTTTGGTTGGTTTGGATTTAACGGTGGTTCGGCATTAGGTATAAATCCAGTTGCAATTTCTGCTGCTTTCGGCTCCACTCTTGCTGCGTTGACCGGTGGTCTTACATGGATGTTTGCAGAATGGATTTTATTTAAAAGACCGACTTCTTTAGGATTCTTTACAGGAATTATCGCAGGTTTAGCAACTATTACTCCCGCTTCTGGATTTGTTGATTTGGGAGCTTCAATCATCATTGGATTTTTAGGTGGTATTGTGTGTTTTATAGCTGTGGTTTATGTGAAAAACAGATTAAAGTATGATGATTCACTTGATGTATTCGGTGTCCACGGAGTAGGTGGAATGTTAGGTGCATTTTTGATTGCACTTTTTGCCAAGCCAGAAATCGGGGAAGCTAAAGGTTTATTTTTTGGAGGAACTTCTTTATTAGCTCCTCAAATAATAGGAATTTTGGCTGTTGGAATTTACAGTATTGTGGTTTCTTTCATTATTTTCAAAGTTGTTGATATTGTTATAGGATTGAGAGTTGAAAAAGATGAAGAGTTAGAAGGATTAGACGAAGTGGTTCACGGTGAAAAAGTGGTTCACGAACTGATGAAATATTAGTCTTTTATCAGACTGAGTGCTGTCCTGACCACCTCTTCTGGCTCTATGGTGGTCAGGCAGGCAAGGTCTCCTCTTTTACACTCCTTTTTTCCGTGCAGATCACAGGGCTGGCATTCCAGCCCTTTAAAAATGTATGTTCCTTCGTCTGGCAATGGCGCAAATCCAAAAAATGGATGGGTTGCCCCATAAATAACAACAACGGGAACACCAACTGCCCGAGACATATGGGCTATGGCAGAGTCGTTACTGATTGTTAGTTTCCCCTGAGATATAACTGCAATGGATTCTCTTAAAGAAAGTTTTCCTCTCAGGTCTATAACTTGCTCAGGATATTTATTCTGGTCTTTTTCCTTATCCTCTTTTGAACCAACTAAAACAACATTAAATCCTTTTTCAATTAAAAGCTGTGCAACTTTGTTGTAATAAGGATAAATTTTTTGTTTGTATCTTGCACCTGTTCCTAATGTTACAAAATTTTGTGGAAGCATAGGTTTAACTGCTTCTATTTCTTCATCTTTGAGTATTATGCGTGGTCGGTATTTGTCTAAATTATCTATTCCTAAATTTTTTAACGGTTCCAAATATGCTTTTACCACGTTGAATTCTGGATTTAGCTTTCCTAATCTTCTTTTCAGTCCCTCTTTGTTGTATCTTAAGGTTGGTATTCCTGAAAAAAAAGAAATAAGTAAGGAACGGAGATTTGAGTGTAAGTCTAAAATGTAGTCATAATTATTTTTTTTTAAACTTTTAGCAAATCTGTATATATCTTTTATGGATTTCAGATCTTTTTTTTCTAAAGCTATTAAATTTTTTATTCGGTAGTCATATTTGAAAATTTGATCAAATGGTTTAAATGTTAAAAAATCAACTTCAAATCCATTTTCATACAGAGGTTCAAGGACAACAGAAGATAAAATAACATCTCCTAACGATGAAAATCTTATTACTAAAATTTTCTTTTTATCTTTTTTCAATTAGTTGTCCTTACAACATCATTTTTAACTGGTCTATTTCCTGTCTGAACTCTTCCACCATAGTTGGATGGTTGTATTTTGCAGCTTTTTCTATTCCTTTTTCGTATGTTTCTATGGCCTTTTCAAGTTCTCCGATATTTGTATAACATTGAGCAAGCATTCTATAACCAGAACCTTCATCATCATGAAGTTCCAGATATTTCTCTAAGATTTCAACTGCGTCTGCATACTGCTGGTTTTTAAAATATTCAGAAGCAAGTCCAAAAAGTCCTAAAGGATTTGTAGGATCTTTTTCCAATGCTTTTTTCAGCATTTCTATTCTATTACTCATCTTACACCTCTTTTTGTTTTTTAATTAAAATTGTAGATTTAGAAGATTTTTCAAGGTGTTATCATAAGGATAAAGTCCTAAAAGGTTGAAAATCAACTGGTAAGTTCTTTCCTCTCCAATGTTTTGGAATATATCGTTGTGTGAGGCTCTTACTTTCATAAGATCGATAATATATCTGTATTCATCTGTAAATGGATAGTTATCTAAGCTGTTGTTTAAAAGATTATAAATAAATTGGGCATCTGGTGATTGTAAAAATGAAAGCCAGCTTAAAAGTTCTTCTTTTTCGATCTCATCATTAAAGTATCTCGCAAGAAGCTGTTTCAGTTTTAGCCTGTCGTTTTTTTCTATATCTTTAATTTTTTCTAAAAATCCTGAATAATCTCGTTTAAAATACAGATAGTTAATCTCGGTTTCTTTGTCAAAATCCGTTAAGATCTGATCCAAAAGATTTTTATTTTCAAAATTTTCGCTGAGGTAAGGATATTCAAATGCAGCTTTTAAAAACAGTTCCATTCCTTCTTTAAATCTTTGTGAATAGAAATTGTCTTTCTTCGCTAAATTTGTTATGTAGTCGATGTATCCTAAAATATCATCTCCAGAGTAATATCTAAAAAGTAAAGGTAATTTTAAATTATTTATTCCGATCAACCATACAACTGCTTCTATTTTTCCAACAGGAGAAACGCCTTCCCTTTTTTTAGATTCTTTAAAAACATTTTCCTGAACCTGATAATCAACTGCTAACGATGAGCGATTTTCCGTAACCTGTTCGTCAAACTCTGCAACCTGTTTTAGATACTCTGCTTCGTCTTCATTCTTCAGTATTTTTCTTACGAAATTTTTTATTTTTTGCTTAGAATCTTTAACAATAGCTGAAGGTTTTGATTTTTCTTTTAAAACTACTTCGCTTATTCCTTCAAATATTGTCTGTATTATTTTATTTATCTCTTCTTTTTTTCCTTTTTGAATGGTTTTTTCATCTATTATCTGATCTTTATCTACGATTCCTGCATAAATTAATTTTTCGAAAAGATTAAAAATCAGATAGTCTGTAACTGCAAGGTATTTTGATATTCCTTCAAAAAGAAGGATATCGTCAGGATACATATCTAAAACTATCTGGTGTTTTTTCTCTGGATTGAGGTTTATGATACTTTCTATGATAATTGGAAAAAGTTCATATTCTAAAACTAATCCGTTTCTTTTTACTAAAATCTGATTTTTATTTTTGAATATTAAAGGTGTTGCTTCACTTACCGTTTCAGAAATAGAGTCTGTCAGAAGTAAAAATACTATTTTTCTTACAGTTTGCTCTGCTATATCTATTCCGACTTCATCTAATATATTAAAAAGACCTGCCCTTAAAGTCCATTTATCAAACTGATCTTTTATATTTTTTTTAGTCCAGTTATTTATATAGTTTTTCAGTTCATAAAGGTTTTGATTATCTGAAAGGTCTAAATTCTGGTACTTTGCAGAGGTGGCGTTTATAAAATTCAGTGTTATTTCTTTCAGTTTATCTAAATTTTGTTTATTTTTGACTTTGTTTAATAGTAATTTTTCTATTTTTAACTGTTCTGTATCTAAAATATTTTCCATAGTCCTTCCTTGATTTATTGTGATAAATGTTCAAGTCCGATTAGCACCATTCTATAAACAAAGTATAAGACGGCGATAAAAAAACTTGTTACAAGTGCAAATAAGAAATTGTAAAAATGAGATTTTTTTTCTTCTGGTGGTCTTTTTGTATTTATTATTTCCAAAATAATAAATACAGCAATGCCAAGCCCTAAAATCAATGCAAATAAGAGTAAAAGGTTTGGAAAATATTCTGAACCTGCACTGACTAATCTTTCTCCTGCACTTGGCATTTCCATCTGTACTCCTCCGTTAATCTTTCTTTATCCATGCGTATTCTGATCTTTCTGGGCCTGTTGAAAGCATTACAACATCTGTGTTTGTCTCGTTTTCTATGAGCTTAATAAACTCCCATACTTCTTCTGGAAGTTCATTTATATCTTTTAATCCTTTTGTGCTTTTATCCCAGCCTTTAAGCTCTTTATATACTGGTTTGCATTCTTCAAGGATTTTTAATGATGCAGGAAATTCTTTTATGATTTCTCCGTTATAATCATAAGCAACACAGACTTTTATTTTGTCAAAATGATCTAAAACATCTAATTTTGTAATAATAAGACCGTCTATCCCATTTATTCTACATGCAAATCTAAGTGCAACTAAATCCAACCATCCACATCTTCTTGGTCTTCCTGTTGTAGAACCAAATTCGTGTCCTTCTTCCCTCAGTTTAATGCCATCATCATCATCAAGTTCTGTTGGGAACGGGCCCTCTCCGACTCTCGTAACATAGGCTTTGCTCACACCGTAAACTTTTGCTTTCCCAACGTGCTTAGGTGCTACTCCTGTTCCGTTACATATTCCAAGTGCAGATGAGTTTGATGAAGTAACATAAGGATATGTTCCCATATCAACATCAAGCATAGTTCCCTGAGCACCTTCAAATAAAACTTTTTTATTTTCGACCAGGGCGTTATGAAGTAATAAAGATGTATCCGTAACAAATGGAGCAATCTTTTCGAACTGTTCTAAAGATTCTGAATAAAGTTTATCTAAATCTAAATCAAATTTCTCGTTGTATATCTTTTCTGCTATCTCTTTTGCTTCTGAATATGCTTTTTCTAAACGTTCCCTAAAATAAGGTGGATCAAAAAGATCAACCATTCTTATTCCTGTTCTGGCGTATTTTGCCATATATGTAGGCCCGATTCCTTTTAATGTTGTTCCTACTTTATCTTTTCCTTTTGCTTTTTCAGATAGGCTGTCAAGTATTTTATGGTATGGGAAAACTATATGTGATCTATCACTGATAAACAGTTTTCCTTCAAAGTCTCCAACAACATCTTTAACATCGTTCATCTCTTTTAAAAGCTCTCCAAAATCAACAACAACTCCGTTTGTGATGATGTTTTTTCTTCCTTCGTGGAGTATCCCTGAAGGAATAAGATGAAGAGTATATTTTTTATCTCCTACTATAACCGTATGTCCTGCGTTACTTCCACCCTGATATCTAACTACATATTCATATTCAGGAGCTAAAAGGTCAACAATTTTACCTTTTCCTTCATCTCCCCATTGAGAACCTAAAATAATGAGACTGTTCATTAAAACAAAACCTCCTGATTAGCTATTATCAATAAATTCAAAAACTTTTATATCTTTTCTTTTCCAGTGGTTTATAGATGGAATTCCTTCTATAAATTCTTTTTGAATATTTATAAGTTTATTTATACCTACTTTTCCGTAATCTAACATTTTACTAAACTCTTCCTGACTGAAGGAGTATTCCTCGCCAGTTGCCTGAACTTCCACAAACTCATTTTTCCCTGTCATTACAAGGTTCATATCAACCTTTGCAGAAGAATCTTCTTTGAAATTAAGATCTAAAACAACCTCTTTTCCTACAACTCCTGTGCTTACTGCCGCTACAAAATCTTTTAATGGATTTTGTTTTATTCTATTTTTTTCAACAAGTTTTATCATTGCGTCAGCCACAGCAATAAATGCTCCTGTTATAGAGGTAACTCTTGTTCCACCGTCTGCCTGAATAACATCACAATCAACCCAGAGTGTTCTTTCTCCTAACTTCCTCAAATCCACAACAGCCCTTAGTGAACGACCGATAAGTCTTTGAATTTCATGTGTTCTTCCTGATGGTGCACCTCTAACTATTTCTCTGATATTTCTACTTTCTGTGGCTCTTGGAAGCATCGAATATTCTGCAGTTATCCAGCCCTGTCCTGAACCTTTTAAAAAAGGTGGAACCTTTTCTTCAACAGATGCTGTAATAATAACTTTTGTATTTCCTACTTCTATAAGAACTGAACCTTCTGCGTGGATATTGAAATCTCTGGTGATTTTTACAGGTCTTAACTGTGTTGGTTTTCTTCCGTCTGGACGCAATACGATATCCTCCAATAAATTTTCAAACATTAAATTTTAACATAAATATAAATATCCGTTTAATTTTACGGTTGATAATTAAGGGATTTTCCTTTATCTAAAGGATAATCTATGAGTATAAAAATTAGATTTATATTTTCTTTTCTGTTTATTTAAATAACTACATGATAATTTTCCTGAAACGCTAAAAAAATTCAATTATTAAGGCTATAAATTATCTCTCCCAAAAAAATTATTTTACAACTAGTACAGATTGGTTTGCATACTTAACAAGATTATTTGCAGTACTACCTAAAAGCATTCTTTTAAATCCTCCAACTCCTCTATGCCCGACAACAATAAGATCACAACCATTTTCATCTGCATAGCTCATAAGTTCTTCTGCAGGCTCACCTTCCATAACTTTTGTGAAAGGTTCTATACCTTTTTCTTCGGCTATTTTCTTAGCTTCAGATAGATACTTTTCTTCTTTTGAGATCTCTTCTTTTTCATATTCTTCAATTTCTTCAGGAGGGATGTAATCAATTGCAGCAAATTCAAATGGTCTAACCACGCCAACAATATGAAGCTCTGCATTTAATTCTTTGGCTAAAGCTATTGCCTTCTCCAATGCCTTTTGACTTGATTCAGAACCATCATAACCAACAACTAACTTTTTAAATGCCAATTTTAATTCCTCCTTACTATTTCAATTTTTTGGCAAGTTCAGGAAGTTTCATAATATAAACAAGAATTTTTTTCCATTTTTTCCATTCTACAGCAGGCATAGTGTTTCCGTACATCTTTCCAGGAGCTAAATTCCCCGTGACACCTGATTTTGCAGTTACAGTTACCTGATCACCTATCTCAATGTGATCTGCTACGCCTACCTGTCCTGCAAGTATCACATAATTTCCAATTTTTGTACTTCCTGCAATTCCCACCTGTCCTGCAAATATGGAGTGCTCTCCTACCTGACAGTTATGTGCAACGTGAACAAGATTGTCTATTTTTGTTCCATTTCCGATTCTTGTAACATCAAGCATACTTCTATCAACTGTAGCATTCGCTCCTATTTCAACATTATCTTCTAAAACTACTTTTCCTATATGTTTAATTTTATTATGTTTTCCTTCGTGGAAATAGTATCCAAAACCGTCAGCTCCGATAACTGCTCCTGAATGTATTATCACATTTTTTCCAATTTCAGTTTTAGGATATATTGAGCAGTTTGCATACAGGATAGAATTATCACCGATTGATGAATCTCTACCTACATAAACAGAAGGATATATCTTTACGTTATCTCCTATCTGTGTATTATCCTCTATTACTGCAAAATCCCCTATATAAACATTTTTACCGATTTTTACATTTTTACCAATGGAAGATTTTTCTGATATAACTGGCTCTGGTTCTTCTGTTGGATATATAATTTCTATCAGTTTATAAAAAACAACATCAGGATTTTTGACTATGATCTGAGGTTTGTTTAACTCTTTTATTTCTTCAGGCACTAAAAAAGCAGAGGCATTCGAGTCTGTTGCTTTTTGAAAATATTTATCTGAGGCTACAAATGTAAGATCACCTTCAGATGCATTCTCAAGTCCTTTAAGGCTTTTAATTTCTATGTCTTCTGTAAAATTGATAAGCTGACCATCAAACTTTTTTGCAATTTCTGATAGTTTCATCATTTCACCTGTGCATCATATAATTTTAGTATATCTTTCGTTATATCTATACTATCGTCTGCATATATAATTCCTGCCATTACTCCACCGAAGAAAATAATATCAATATTATGCTGTGTGGCATATTTTTGTGCTATTTTTCTAACCTGATCAACAATAATTTCTTCTGCTTTCAACTTTTCTTCTGTAAGTTTTTGTTGTGCTTCTTGCTGTAATCTGAAAAATTCCCTTTGCAGACTTCTAAGTTCATCTTTCTTTTTTTCTTTTCCCTGTTTACTTAAAACGGGACTTTCTAACTGCTTTTGGATATCTGCTATCTTTTTATTGATCTCATCGAGTTTTTTATTATAGATTTCAACTGTTTTTTTCATCTCATTTTTAAATTTTTCACCTGCTTTCGAGGTGTTCATTATTCTCTGAATGTCAACATAAGCGATTTTCACATCTTCTGCTCTGGATTGTTGAACAATCATCAATCCTAAAAATAATACAATCAAGCTAAATTTCTTTAACATCTCCAACTCCTTTTTATTTTTAGAAAAATGTTCCTAAAACAAAACCAATTCTTGAATCATTAACATTCGCAGGTGGATTTAACACCTTACCCCAGTAAATATCAATCGGTGCCATAGGTGTAACTATTTTAAATCCTACTCCTGCCGTATAATAAAGATTTTTAAATGGACTTTCATCATTAAACCCTTTTCCTATATCAGTAAACACGTAAGCCCATAAAAATCTTTCCATTATTGGATGATTTAGCTGTAAGTTTAAAATCAACTCTTTTTTACTACCTTCAACATCTGAGTCATTTGTAGGATCAGAATCCTGTCTGTTCGGTGAATCTGTATAACCTTGTCCGTAATCAAATCCCCTTAATGAAAAATCACCACCTACATAATAAAGTTCATCAAGTGGAATCTCTTTATTTATTTTATTAACAAATCCAAATCTAAACTTGGTAGAAAGAACAAAATCTGTATAGAACCATTTGTCTGGGAAGAATTTTGTGGCAGTAAAAGTAAACTTATAAAAATCCCTTGTTCCCGTTCCAAATTTTACATTTCCTGTTACATCTGAACCAGATGTAGGAAGTAAAGGATTATCAACAGAATTTCTATTCAGGAAGAAATATATCGAGTATAAAGAGTAAGAACCTGCCTGATCAACAATATATTTAGGAGCAGTGTTTGTATCGATATTGCTGTATCTACCTTTTTCAATTGTTATACCTGAACCTGCTCTCCAGTATTCTTTAAACTCAAATGATAATGTAGGAGAAAAGCCCTGTTTTGTAGAAACAAATGAACCATAATCTACCCTTCTGTCATATAAACTAAATCCTAAATTTACAGGTCTGTAAAATGCCCATCTATGAAGATAAGAGATCTCATTATTTCTATAATCGGAACCTATGCTCAAAGATAATCCTAAAGTATCTCCAGTTCCTAAAAAGTTACCCTTTTTAATAGAACCAAAAAGTGAAAATCCTGTAAGCTGGCTGTATCCTGCTCCAAAAGATAGCTGACCTGTAAATCTTTCTGCAACTTTAGTGTCAAGGTCTAAAGTGTTTTGAGATTTTGGTTTTGGTTGGAAATTAACCATATCGTAAAATCCAAGACCATATAACCTTGAGTAAGAACGTATAAGTCTTTTTCTCAAGAACATATCTCCAGGTGCGAGTCTGAGTTCTCTTCTAATTACATAATCTCTTGATTCATAATTTCCAGAAATGTTGATTTTATCAACGTAGAATATTGTTCCTGGAATTATTTTATAAATAACTTCAACAACCTTTTCTTTCTTATCAACAACTTTTTCAACTTCAACCCTTGCAAATATAAAACCCAATTCTGCATATTTATCAGAGATGATTTTCTTAAGTTTTTCTAAAGCCTCTCCGTCATAATATCCACCGATTTTAATTTTATCTTTTACAGGTTTTAAAAGCTCTTTATCCGTGTATAAAGTGTTATTCTCAATTTTTATACCTTTTAATCTATATCTTGGGCCTTCTTTTATCTTTATTGTGATTATATATTCTTCTTCATTGACCAGTTCTAAAATCGGTTCTGAAATCTCAACTTCTAAAAATCCTTTTTTTATGTATAAATCCCTGATTGCATCTATATCATCATAAAGGATATCCTTATCAAGGCGTGGATGAATTCTTAAAAGGAAAATATTTCTTTCCTTTGTTTCCATTACTTTTTTAATCTCTCTATCAGAGATATTCTTATTTCCTACTATTATTATTTTCTTAATGTAAGCCTGTTTTCCTTCCTCTATATCAAAAACAAGCGTATGCCCTTTAAAGTAATAACTTATTTTTACATTATAAAAACCTTTTTGTTCATAGAGCTTTCGGATTTTTCTTATCATCTGATTTATTTCTTCAACAGAAAAGACCCTACCTAAACCCTTTTTAATAGAGGCAAGTTTTCTTGCAAGTTCAGGGCCTGCAGTTCCAAAAGGCATAGATGTTCCTGCTTCTTCTTTTTTAGTTATATCTATACCGATTGCTTTTAAAAGATCCTCATCTGATATCTCTTCATTCCCCTCAAACTCAATATCCTGAACGATAGGAAGTTCCGAGAACACAAAAACTAAATCTATTCCGTTTTCTGTATAACGGGTGTATGCTTCTACATTTTGAAAGTATCCTAAATTATATAAATCTCTGAGTGTTTGGGCTAAAGTGTCCCTTGTAACTATTGCCCCTTTTCCAAATGGGATAATCGGTTTTATTATTTCAGGATTTAAAAATCTTAATCCTTTGATTTCTATTTTTGATATTTTATAGACATTTGATTTTTTAGTGATTTCTTCTTTGATACTTCCTGCTTTGATCTGAGGGATTGCTTGTGTTTTTTGTTTTTCTTGTGATAATGATGTTGAAAATAAAATTAGAATTAAAACTAAAATCGGGGCAAAAGCCCCGTTTAGTGATTTTATGTTGAAGGAACTATTTCTTCTGTTTTCTCTTCCTTTTTGGTACGTTTTTTGGATTTTGTAGTTTTTTCTTCTTTCGCTTTTGTAGATTTCTTTCTGCTTTTTCTTACTTTGATACCAACAGTTCCATCTTTCTTTATAATCAGTTCTGCTGTTGAACCAGGTGGTAATTTTCCTTTTAATATTTCTTCTGCTAATAAATCTTCCACCTGTGATTGTAAAGCTCTTTTTATACTTCTCGCTCCATATTCTGGCTTGAATTCTTTCTCGATTAACCAGTCTACAAACTCCTTGGAAGCTTTTACTTTGATATCCCATTCTTTTAACCTTTTGTTTATTTCTTCAAGCTGAATATCAATTATACCTTTAATTACATCTTTATCCAATGGTTTGAAGACGATAACTTCATCTAATCTGTTTATAAACTCAGGATTGAATGCTTTTCTTACCTGTTCTAAAACATTTTTCTTCATCTCTTCATAATCAAGAATGGAAGATTTTGTTTCAAACCCCATTCTGTTAGATTCAAGTATCAGTCTTGCACCTAAGTTTGATGTCATAATGATGATAGTGTTACTAAAATCAACAACTCTTCCAAAAGAGTCTGTTAATCTTCCATCATCAAATATTTGTAAGAATATATTAAACACATCTGGATGTGCTTTCTCTATTTCATCAAACAGGATTACAGAATAAGGTCTTCTTCTAACTGCTTCTGTGAGTTGTCCACCTTCTTCGTATCCAACGTATCCTGGAGGTGCACCGATCAGTCTTGAAACAGTATGTTTTTCCATATATTCGGACATATCAAATCTTATTAAAGCATCTTCAGAACCGAATAGATATTCTGCAAGGGCTTTTGCAGTTTCCGTTTTACCAACACCTGTTGGCCCTAAGAACATAAAGACTCCTATCGGTCTGTGGTGTCCTTTCAATCCCACGCTATTTCTTCTAATTGCTTTTGCAATAGATTTGATCGCTTCGTCCTGATCAACAACTCTTTTATGAAGTTCTTCTTCAATATGTAAAAGCTTCTCTGTATCTGTTTCTTTAAGTCTTGCAACTGGAATTCCAGTCCATTTAGCAACAACACTTGCTATATCCTGATCTGTAACTTTTGGTTTTTTCTTCTTTCTTTTTTCTTTCCATTCTGCTTTTAGAGTTTCAAATTTAGCTCTTAGCTTTAGCTCTTCATCTCTAAGGCTTGCTGCTTTTTCATAGTCCTGTTCTTTAGCTGCCTGTGCTTTTTCTTCTTCAATTTCTTTTATTCTGTCTTCTATCTTCTGAAGCTTAGGAGGTAATGCCAACTCTCTGAGTCTTACCCATGCACCAGCTTCATCAATCAGGTCGATAGCTTTATCAGGCAACTGTCTATCTGCTATGTACTTAACAGAGTATTCTACTGCTTTTTCAATTGCCTCGTCGGTATATTCCACTTCGTGGAACTCTTCAAACTTTTTCTTTAAACCTTTTAATATCTTTATTGCATCTTCTGGAGTAGGAGGCTCAACCAATACTGGTTGGAATCTTCTTTCTAATGCTCCGTCTTTTTCTATATATTTTCTGTATTCATCTATTGTTGTTGCACCGATTACCTGAATTTCACCTCTTGCAAGTGCAGGTTTTAACATATTTGAAGCATCAATAGAACCTTCTGCTGCACCTGCTCCTATTAATGTATGAAGCTCATCAATGAACAATATGATATAAGGAGCTTTTTCAAGTTCTTTTAAAATATTTTTTAATCTTTCTTCGAACTGTCCTCTGTATTTTGTTCCTGCAACTAATGAAGCAAGATCTAAAGCAACAATTCTTTTACCTAATAACGGTTCAGGAACTGTTTTATCTGCTACCCTTTGAGCTAAACCTTCAACAATAGAAGTTTTACCAACGCCTGGTTCTCCGATAAGAACAGGGTTGTTTTTTCTTCTTCTTGCTAAAATCTGGATAACCCTATCAATTTCTTTATCTCTTCCAATAACAGGATCTAATTTTCCTTCTTTAGCTAATGCTGTTAGATCTCTACTAAATCTATCAATATTTGGTGTTGGAACCTGTTTAACCTGTTCTTGAGGTGGTATTTCACCTAAAATCTGTAAAATCTCTCTTCTGATAGAGTATTCATCTATTCCAAAACCTCTTAAAACTCTTCCACCTAATCCAGTTTTTTCTCTAACAATACCTATTAATAAATGCTCAGGGCCTACAAACTGGTGGTGTAAAATTCTTGCTTCTTCAACTGCAAACTCAAGAACTCTTTTTGCATCTGGTGCAAATAAGACTTCTCCACCGTGAGTCCCTTTTATCATTTGAGAAGTTAATGTTCTTCTTACTTTATCAACTGTTAAACCGAATCTTGATAAAACAAGAACGGGAATGTCCTCTTCTTCTAATAATGCTAAAAGAAGATGTTCACTTCCTAAATAATTGCTTTTGTATTCTATAGCCTCTTCACGGGCCTGTAATATAATTCTTCTTGCTCTTTCAGTAAATTTTTCAAACATAATTTACACCTCTTTTCTTTTTCTTTTTTAAGTATAACAAAAATTCCTACATATAATTTGCCAAACTTTATTTTTGTCAACCTTTCGGCAGAAATTATGGTTATATCTGTAGTATTAATATAACTGTTATGGTTACTTTATGCTATGAAATTTGTCATTTAACTTTTTCGTCGGAATTGCCACTTTGTATTAACCCGTCTTTCATATACAGGATTGTGTGACATTGGCTTGCAACAAAGTTATCATGGGTAGCGAGAATTATTGTCATATTAAATTTTTTATTTAGATTTTTTAAAATGTTTAAGACATTTTTTGTGTTTTCCGAGTCTAAATTACCTGTAGGTTCATCTGCTATTAATATTTTTGGGTTATTAATAATGGCTCTTGCAATTGCCACTCTTTGTTGTTCTCCACCAGAAAGCTGAGAAGGCTTGTGGTTTATCCTGTGTTCCAGTGAGAGTTGTTTTAAAAGTTCCCGTCCTTTTTTTTCTGCGTTTTTATCTTTTTTTAACAAAGCAGGAAAAATTGTGTTTTCTAAAGCTGTAAATTCTGGAAGTAAATGATGATACTGGAATACAAAGCCTATATTTTGGTTTCTAAACTTTGCAAGCTGTTTTTCATTCAGTTTAAAAATTTCTGTGTTATCTAATATTACCGTCCCTTCCGTTGGGATATCGATGCCACCTAATATATGTAAAAATGTACTTTTCCCTGAACCTGAAGGCCCCATTATGGCAACCAAATCACCTTGCTTTATCTGAACTGATATACCTTTTAAGGCTTCTACCTTATCTCCTTCTGTATAAAAAACCTTTCTCACATTTCTTGTTTCAACTATGAATTTCAAAACAGTTCACCTTTTTATAATAAAAATTCAAAACAATTTTAAACTT
>JALVEZ010000059.1 GCA_027030405.1 Hydrogenothermaceae bacterium
AAAATAGATTACAAAATAGAAGAGACAATACGTCTAAAGAAACTACAAAAGAAACTATCAAAACAGCAAAAAGGAAGCAAAAACTACCAAAAGACAAAACAAAAAATACAGAAAGAATATCAAAAAATCTACAATAGAAGAAAAGACATAAAAAACAAGATATCATCCCTGTTAAAGAAATACGAATATGTATTAATCCAGGAAGAACAAATAAAAAACTGGCACAGTGGACTATTCGGAAAACAGATACAAAGCACAGGAATAGGGGGAATAATTTCTATGTTAAAACAAAACATAGAGACCCTTATACCCGTGGATAAATACGAAGCAACAACAAAAATATGTAGCAGATGTGGAAACAGAAAAAAAGACATAACACTATCAGACAGAACCTATAAATGTGAAAACTGTGGATTAGCGATTGATAGAGACTTAAACAGTGCTATAAATATTCTCAATATAGGACTGCAAAAAGTGGAGAAAACCACAATAAAAAACCTACCTACGGACTGTGGGGACGTAACGCCTGTGGAGAGGGACATTTGCGAAGCAAAGTGGCGACTCAAAGAGGAGCAAGCCACTGCACGGGTATTTAAGGGTAATTCTTATATTCGTGTAAGCTATACCTCTGTGAAACAGGAAGCCCCTAACTTTAGTTAGAGGATGATGTCACACTAAAATAATGCTTAAAATCTTATAAGAAGAGGGAAAAATCATGGATAAAATTTATCAGGCAGTGGAAATTGCCACAGAAGCACATAAAACTCAAAAAAGAAAAGGAACAGACATTCCATATATAGTTCATCCTCTTACGGTGGGAATATTCTTAGCAAAAGCAGGATGTTCGGATGATGTTGTGGTGGCAGGAATAATGCATGATACTGTAGAAGATACTGATATGACAGTCGAAGATGTTGAAAAAATTTTTGGTAAAAAGATTGCAGATATTGTTGCCCAGTGTTCAGAACCACCTCAAGAGGAAAAAGATTGGGAAGAAAGAAAACTTCATACAATTCAGCTTCTGGAAAATGCACCTATTGAAGTAAAACAGGTAATAGCTGCAGATAAACTTGCAAATATTAAAAGTATTTCTGCAGATCTGGAAAGAATAGGCCAAGATGTATGGAAAAAATTTAAAAGAGGTAAAGAAAAACAAAAATGGTATTACAGTTCTATTTTGAAAGCATTATCAAAAGATTTAAGTGATCCAGCATTGAAAAAGCTATATTCTTTTTTAGAAGAAGAATTTAAAAATGTTTTTGGAGAATAGATCATTTATTGCAAAAATATATTAAATGTAATATTATTATATATGAATATATTAAATGGAGTTCAAAAAGATGAAGCTTAAAGAAGTAGTAGGTTTAATAATCTCAGTTCTTATAATAAATACGGTTACTTTTGCAGGTTTATCACCGAAAACATTTACAGATCCTGGTTCTTTCAAAGATGATGTTATTGATTCATACGGGGATTTATACAATAAATTTCTTGAAACAGGAATCATAGATGAAGATGATCTAGAAAATATGAAAGGCTGGATTCCAGGAGAACCTGTTTATAATGAATTTACCGCCAATCTTGAAGTTTATCCTGATGATGAAGTGGTATTTGAAACAGAAAAAGAGATCCCGATAGTTATGAGAAATACGGCAGTTGAACCTGTTGTAATAACTAAAATAGAGTTGGATGGAGAGGATAAAGACAAGTTCGAAATAAGAGACAATATATGTGATTCTCAAGTGTTAGGAAGATTCTCAAACAGAACAACCTGTTATATATCAGTAGCGGTAAAAGGAGATAAGCACGCAGAAGCTGATGTAAAAGTTCTCTATAATGCAGTAAATGTAAAAAAAATACATCTAGTAAATAATAGAAGTGAAAATACTGGATGTTCTATGGCAGTTTCAGGATTACCTCTTCCATTATACCTTGCTATTCCATTCTTCTTATTTATAAGAAGACTTTTTAGAAAGCAAGCTTAACTATTTCATTTTCCTTAAAAAACTATTCAGAATTGAAACAAATTTCATTCCAAATTTCCAGTGATTTTATATATCAAAATAATTAAATTTAATTATGTAGAGTCATTTATTTTTATTAAAATTTAATATAATCACTTGACAAAATATGAGTGTGATATTATAATATATAAGTAGCAGTAAAAAATTTTAGGAGGTAGTGAGATGGAGAGAAGAAATGTACCAGGAACAGTAGTTTGGAACCCATTTAGAGAAATCGCAAGATTGGAAAATGAATTAAACAAAGTATTCGGTGAAATTTTACCTCAAAGAGAAGTTGCCAAAGTAGAAGCTTGGGCTCCAAGAGTGGATGTTTATGAAAAAGATAATAATATTATTATCGAAGCTGAAATTCCAGGTGCTAAAAAAGAAGATATTGAAGTAAAAATCAAAGATAATAATCTAATCATCAAAGGTGAAGTGAAAAAAGAAGAAGAGAAGAAAGAAGAAAACTTCTACAGAAGTGAAAGATTTTACGGACACTTTGAAAGAGTTATTCCTTTACCTGCAGAAGTAAAAGTTGAAGAAGCTCAAGCAGAGATTCAAGACGGAGTGTTAAAAATAGTTCTTCCTAAAGCAACTGCTGAAAAAGAAGTAAAAATAGAACTTAAGTAAAATTAAAGCCTGCAAATGCAGGCTTTTTTATTCTATGTTAAATAAATTCATAGCTTTTCTAACTTTCTTCATATTCTGAGAAGCTTCTAAATGAGCTTTTTTAGTTCCCTCTATAAAGATCTGGTAGTATTTGTCTAAATCTTTTTCAATTTCTTTTCTTTTTTCTCTTATAGGTTCTAAAAATCTGTTAAGATTTTTTGCAAGAATTTTTTTACAATCAACACATCCAATTTCAGCATTTCTACATTTTTTGTCTATATCTGCTCTGGTACTGTCATCTGTAAATATTTTATGGTAATCAAAAACTGGACAGACATCAGGATTTCCCTTATCAGTTTTTCTTATCCTTTGAGGATCTGTTTTCATAGATAAAACTTTTTCATTAACTATCTGTTCTTCATCAGACAAATAAATTGCATTATTATAAGATTTAGACATTTTTCTTCCGTCTAATCCTGGAAGTTTTGCTTCTTCTGTCAGCATTGCTTCAGGTTCTGGAAATATCTGTTCATACAAGGAATTAAATCTTCTTGCGATTTCCCTTGTTAACTCAATATGAGGAAGCTGATCTTCACCTACAGGAACTGCTTCAGCCTTATAAATGAGAATATCAGCAGCCTGTAAGACAGGATAGGCAAGAAATCCTAAAGTATCTATATCTTTTCCCACATCTCCTTCTTCAAGATTTTTTACTGCTTCTTCAACAATTTTTTTGTTTAAACCAAACTTTAATAAAGTTTCCTTCAATCCTTTAAAATCAATTCCTTTTTGACTATAAAATGCCCTATGGAATATTTCCCTTAAGTATTCCTCAAAAATTTTAGACTTACTCTTTCCATCTGCTTCTTTTAATGCCTCCTTAAAAGGTTTCGGAGGTGGTGTCTGTATTATTTTAATCTGCTTACCTAATAAAAAATCTCTTAGATACTGGTAGTAAAGGTTAAATTTCAGATCCTTATATGAAGGATTGAGTTCCAACCAGCTTTTTGGTGTTATCATTGAAAATAGTAAAGAAAGTTCTGCATGTTCTTTTACCCCTGACTGGATAAAAAGCGTGGATTTTTCAGGATTTATTCCACAGGCAAGCCAGTCTATTATCATCTGTTTTATATCTTCTTGTAGATTTTTAGTGTCTTTATATTTATTTGTTAAAGCGTGCCAGTCAGCAATAAAAAAGTAACACTGGTGCTGATCTTCAAGTTTTAACCAGTTTTTTATCACCCCGAAATAATGTCCTAAATGTAATCTTCCTGTTGGACGCATGCCACTTACTATTTTCAATACAGTTAAACCTCCGTTTATTTTTGAAAGATTATGATACCAGAACTGGATTTATATTTGAATCAAATATAATCACAATTTTAAATCTGTATAATACACTTCTTTTAGATATAAACCTTCTGGAGGTGCTAAAAATTTTCCTTTTGATGGATCTTTTGCTTCTATAATCTGTTTAAATTCTTCTAGCTTAAGAGATCCTAAACCAATCTGAACAACATGTCCTATTATCTTTCTTACCATATATCTTAAAAAATGGGATGCAGTGATCTCTATATCAATAATATATCTTGAATATCTAATTTGAATTTCCCTGATTTCAATTTCTTCTCTCAGATATTCGCCTTTTTTCGCAAGGCTTGTGAGATTTGTATAATTTTTGATTAAATTTAATCCTTTTTCTAAATCTTCAAAATTCAGTTTTTTATAAACATACCATCCCCTTTGATACAAAAAAGGATCTGGTTCTGTGTATATTTTGTATAAATAAGTTTTTCCCTTTGCATCAAATCTTGAATTAAAATTTAAAGGAACCTGTTTTACATTAATTATTGATATATCCCTCGGTAAAACTGCATTTAGATATTTTTTCAGTATTTCGGGCTTTGTGTATTTTGATGTTTTAAAATTTGCCACCTGCCCTAAAGCGTGGACACCTGCGTCTGTTCTACCTGATGCTATAAGTTTTATATGCTCCTGATAAAATTTTTCTAATTTTTTTTCTATAGTTTCTTGAATTGAAATTTGATTTTTTTGCCTTTGCCAGCCGTGGTAATTTGTTCCGATATATTTTATTTTTAATGCGTAATTGAACATTTAGACATAAATATCTATGATGGATTTTTTATCAGATGATGGTTTTGTTTCTTTTTTCTTTTCAGAACTTTCTTTTTTCTTTTTTTCTTCTTTTCGTTTTAACCACATTCGTTCTTTTCTTTCATCTTTTATCGGTGAGATTCTTACTACTTCATCAACTACTTTAAAATCAAAATCCATAACATCACCAGTTAAAAATTTTTATTCTTACTTTAATTATTGGTTCAATCTGAAAATTTTTCAATGTTAAAGAGTTAACAACTCAAAAAATTCTGGATCAAGGATTTCTATTCTTCCTCTTTTTGTGTTTAGTTTTCCTTCTTTTTTCCATTTACTTATTATTCTGATAGCAGTTTCAACCGTTGTTCCTGTCATTTCTGCTATGTCCTGTCTTGTTATCGGAGCTTCTATTATTAATTTTCCGTTTTCCTCTCTTCCTATTTTTTTCGCAAGTTCTAAAAGAAGATTAGCTATTCTTCCTTCTACTTTTTCAGCAGCCAAACTTTTTAATCTATCGTATGCTTCTAAAACTCTTTTACTTGCATCACAGGTAATTCTAACCGCAATGGCAGGATAACTAACTAATAATCTTAGGAAATCTTGATTTGATATATACATAACTGTCGAATCAACCAAAGCCTGAGCAGTGTAAGTGCTTTCAGGTTTTGAATCTCCCACAACAAGCCATCCGAATACTTCCCCAGGTGTTACAAGTCTAAGGATAACAGTTTTACCGTCAGCAGTTTCTTTTGTTAGTTTTATTATTCCATCTAAAACTATATATATTCCTGGATCTTCATCGCCTTCAAAAAATATGTATTCATTTTTCTTATATTTTTTTATGTGAAAATATTTTGCTACTTCTTTAATCTCATCATCTTTTAAACCTTGAAAAATATTTATTTTCCTTAATATCTCTTCTTTTTCCATTTCAACCTCTAATGAAATTTATTGCACTGGAACTGACATTGCACCTAATAAATATTTTATATAATTATCTCTAAACATTAAACCACCACCAAAATATACACCTCTTACATCTGCATTCAGTAAATCAGATCCTCCAAATTTGAGGAAGAAAGGATTCTTTTTAAATCTATATAAAATTCCAATATCAAGTTCAGGTTTATCAGGTTCTCCTAAAGCTTCATCTCTATTAAATTTATAAATATCTGAAGTTATTTTAAAGTTTTTAGAGTACAAAAAGTCTAAACCTAAAGCCCCTGATGATTCTTTTAATCCTCCTCTGAACCAGAGACTACTATTTCGTACAGTTGCAATTTTTAAAGCATACTGAAAATCAACAAGTATTCCGTAATCTCTCGAAACAGTAGTTGTTGTTCCGCTGTTTGTAGTTACTTCTTTTTCTTTAGATATAGAACCATTTGAGTTTGAAATCAACCCGAAATAGTAATATCTGTCTGAAGCAGGTGAAAATGCTAATCCAATTCCGCCTTTCGTATCATCATTTCCTGTATGTTTTTCTCCATAGATTGAGATGTCAAGGTTTGATTCATTAAGAATTTTAAATGGTTTTGAAAATGACTCAACCCCTTCGCTTACCTGATTATACAGTTTATCTTCTGTAACTAATTTTCCTATTGTTCCTTGTCCTTTATCTATTTTAGCAAGGATAGAATCCAGCTTTTTAGAAGACTCTTTTATATGTTGAATTGAAACGTGAACATCTTCTCTGTTTTCTTGAATTGTATCTTTTAAAACTACGGTGGCTTTATCTATATCATCTAACACTTTCGGTGTTTTTTCTTTTAATGCTTTCGAAGTGTCTTTAAGATTAGCAATTAATTCTTTAAAGTTTTCTCTGTTTTCCGATGTTATCTGTTCTAAATTTTCTGCAACTTTATCAATTTTTTTAATCATATCTGGAAGATCGGTTTTAAGCTCATCTGTTATGACTTTTATATTTGTTATAGATTTTTTAATGTCCTGTCTATTTTCCTGAACCATACTGTTTGTATTTTCGATAAGTTTGTTTATGTTTTCAACAAGTTTTTTAAGTTGTCCTTTTCCAATGGAGTTATGAATTTCGTCTAATATTTTATTCAGCTTTCCTGCCACTTCTTCGGCAGTTGCAAATGCTTCCTCTGTTGTGGCATACACTTTTGATGTAGTAATTACTGCTCCATCTGGTAGTTCTCCGTATTGCGGATCTCCATTATCTATGTATATGTATTTATCCCCCATAAGTCCCAATGTTTTAATATAAGCTTTTGCATTTTTATATATCGGGATATCTTTTCTTACATAGATTTTTACTTTTATCCTATCTTTTTCGAATTTTATATCTTCAACCCTTCCTGCCCGTACACCGTTAACTTCAACTTCTGCACCTATTGAAAGTCCTGCAACATGTTTAAAATAGATATAATAGTATTTTTTCTCAACACCTAATTCTTTCCCACTAAACTTGATAATCAAAAATGCAGATATTATAGATATTACTAAAACAAAAAGACCAACTTTAAAAGTTGTATTCAAATTATTTCTCCATTATTGTTTCATCTACTTTCATACCGAAATGTCTTCCGGCTTCTTCAACATATCCTAAAATTTCATCACCAACCTGTAAATCAACAACAGAAATCAAAGAGTTATCTCCTTTCACAAGTCTGATTGTTTCGGCATTTTGAAGAACTGCTGCTAATTTTTTCCCCTGATACTCTGCCTCTACCAAAATCATTGGTCTTCTTTCTATTTTTGAGCGACCTACATAAGTAACAAATCCATTTCCTTCTGTGTCGTAAATCATAACTTCTTTTCCTGCCGAGAGTTCACAAAGGTAAACCGTCTTTCCTCCAGGAACTCTTGTATACATATGAACTGCGCCTGCATTGATTCTAAACGGACGGGAAGCAACATAAGGAGATTCTTCTGTCTCAGCGTGGACAAATATCATCCCAGCAGAAGAGTTTCCTACTAACATTCCCTGACCTCTTTTTAAAAGAGATATGGTATCAACAGCAACCCTATCTCCCATTCCTATAAGCTGAATATTTGTAACTTTTGCTTTAACAAGTTCTACTTTTTCTGATGACTCTTTTATAAGTCTTGATATTTTTTTAATCTGGTTAAAATCATCTGTTCTAAGTACTATTCCTTTTACCCCTTTTTCTAAAATTCCCAGTGCAGTTTCAGCTTCTTCAAAATTTTTAACTACTGCGTATATGTTTTCTGATTGGGCTATCAGGTTCTCCAGCGGAATAATTGTCCAGTCTGTTGTTTCAACAATAACTTTCTTCCCTGCTTTTGCAAGCTGTGCTGCTTTTTCTTCATCAGCTTTATTTTCTATTTTTACAAAAATATAATCGTCTGTTAAATTTCCTTCTTTATCTTTTACTATAAATTTCACTCTTCCTAACTTTTTAGCTTTATCCAGATCATTTTCCGAAATTATTATTCCATCAACTCCAGATTCAATTGCAGTTGTTATGATATTTTTATTGAATTTAGTAGCGTCAACAATAAACTCTTTCATTTACACTATCTCCTTAAATTTTCTTTATAACTGTATGCTTATATTATACATTACTTAAACTTTCTCATAGGCAGCTAAATAAATCATTCCAAATAGATATTTTTTATTATAAATAGTCTTAAAGCCATTATTTTCAAAAAAATTATTCAGTTCTTCTATTGATTTGGCTTCTTTAATAGAATCTATAAAATAGTCATACTCTTCTTTTGAATAAATAAGCCTTCCAATAGGTCTAAATAATTTATCGCTAAAAAAAAGTATAAATTTAAAAAGTAGCTTAGAATTTGGTTTTCCCACATCTAAAATAGAGATCTGCCCATTTTGTCTTAACACTCTTTTTGCTTCTTTTAATGCTTTTTCATTTTCTAAATGCCTGAAAACCAGTGAGTAGAAAATATTTGACACTGAGCTGTTTTTAAACGGTAAATAAAGAGCAGAACATTTTATGAAAAATGTATTTTTTTTATTTTTTAATTTTTCTTTTGCAACTTTTAACATCTGAAGAGAAAGGTCTATTCCTATTTTTTGGCTGTTTTCTGGAAGTAGCCGTAGAATTTCTCCTGTTCCCGTACCTACATCAATGCAAACATCTTTTATATCAGTGTTCTCTATAAGTTCGGACTGCCACTTTGTTATTTTTCCTAATGTGGCACTTTTTAAAAATCTATCGTAATGTTTTGAAACACCGTCGAATATTTTTGATATAAGCCTGTGATTATCCAAAATTCCCTCTGAAATAAAATAAGGGGCATTTCTGCCCCTTTTGAATGTTATTTTATGATTACAGCTTCGATTCTTCTGTTTTTAGCTCTTCCTTCAGGTGTATCATTCGGTGCTATTGGTTTAGTGTATCCATAACCTTTTGCAATAATTCTGTTTGGTGAAATTCCGAATTTTTTAACTAAAATTCTTTTAACTGCTTCTGCTCTTTTTTGAGAAAGTCTCATGTTGTATTCGTAATTACTTCTTGGTGTTTTGTCTGTATGTCCTTGAATTTCAACTTTAACATCTGGATGTTCTTTTAAGTATTTAGCTAATTTTTCGATCTCAACATAATACTCTGGTTTAACTTTTGTGCTGTTTGGATCAAAATATATTCTAAGTGTCATTGATTGCATACATCCGTTTTCATCTACTGCTACACCTTCAGGGGTGTTTGGACATTTATCCATTGTGTCTGGAACGCCGTCATTATCAGAGTCTGCTGGACATCCTTCTTCATTGACCTTTGCACCAGCAGGTGTGTCAGGACATTTATCTTTGTAATCTGGAACACCATCGTTATCAAAATCTACTGGACATCCGTCTGAATATACTGCTGCACCTTTTGGTGTATCAGGACATTTGTCTAAGTAATCAGGAACACCGTCTCCGTCAGAGTCTTTAGGACATCCTTCTTCATTTACATTTATCCCTTCAGGTGTAAATGGGCATTTGTCTTTGTAGTCTGGAACTCCGTCCAAATCTGAATCAACTGGACAACCGAAATCATCAACTGTTACTCCTGCAGGCGTATTCGGACACTGGTCAAAATCGTCTGAGATTCCATCTCCATCAGAATCTATTTTTGAAGGCATTTCGTGGGATACATGTTTAGGTTTACCACCTAAAACATAAGTCAATCCTACAGATGTAACAATATCATTGTCTCCTGCACCAAGATAAAAGTGTTTAATTTCAGCTTTGATTCCAAGTCTTTTACTGAAAAAGATTCTTACACCTGCTCCATAATCTATTCCCGGTATAATACTGTCGTTAGAGCCGATACCTGCAGTTAAATAAGGAATCACATTATCTGCAAATTTAACAAAGTTGTAGTTTAGATTAAAGTTGTAAGAAAAAATATTTTTATCTTCGTATCTATTTCTTCTATATTCATGTTTCGTCCCAATATAACCTAAATAAGCTTCCACTGCCACATTTTTATTTAAAAATCTTTCTACTGCCAATCCAAGCTCAAATCCATTCTCTAATTTTCTTTCACCATCAAAGAAATGATATCCTAATGTTGGTGTAATTAAATATGCATCTCTAAGTTCTTTTGCGTCTGCATTATGGGATGCTAAAAGACCTAATAATCCTACTCCTAATATGGCTGTTTTAATTTTCTTCATACATCTACCTCCAATCACGTTTTTTTCCATTTCGTTCCAACTGGTGTGTCTTCTATGACAATTCCTAATTGTGCCAACTTATCTCTTATAAGGTCTGCAAGTGCAAACTGTTTTTCTTTTCTTGCTTTTTCTCTAACTTCAAGTAATGTTTCTACCAATTCTTCGTCAACTTTTTCTTCCTCTTTTTTTTCTGTTTTAACTTCTTCTGTTTTGATACAAGGCTGTAAACTATCGAAAAGTCCAAAAATATCTCTTCCTAATTTATGAATTGCTTCTGCAGCTTCTTTATACGATTCAAGGGCTTTATTTGATATTCCTTCATTTTTAACAGCTTTATCTTTTAGAATATTCATCTCTCTGACTAGTCCGAAAATTGCAGCAAGTGCCTCAGGTGTATTAAAATCATCGCTCATTGCAGCATAAAAGTTTTGTTCAGCTTTAGCTATGCTTTCGTATAAGTCACCTTCAAAATTTTCATCTGTTGGAAGTTTTTTAAGAAGTTCATATTCATCTATTGCATTTTTTAATCTTTCATATGCTTTTTTTGTTTCTTCCATCTTTTCCCAGGAAAAATCAAGTGGACTTCTATAATGGATAGAAAGCACAAGCAATCTTAAAATATCAGGTTCATATTTTTCATAAATCTCTTTTAACGTGATGTAATTCCCTAAAGATTTAGACATTTTTTGTCCATTTACAGTAACAAGTCCGTTATGTATCCAGTATCTTGCAAATGGCTTTTCTGAAAGTGCTTCTGCCTGAGCAAGTTCGTTTTCATGGTGAGGGAATGTAAGGTCAAGACCTCCACCGTGTATGTCTATAGTTTCACCTAAATGTTTAAAAATCATTGCCGTACATTCTGTATGCCATCCAGGACGCCCTTTTCCCCAAGGTGAGTCCCACGCAGGTTCACCTGCTTTTGATGCTTTCCACAGGGCAAAGTCTAACGGGTCTTTTTTCTTCTCAGACGCTTCTATTCTCGCACCTGCAATCAACTCATCTATGCTTCTTTTTGATAACTTTCCATAATCTTTAAATTTTCTAACGGCAAAATACACATCTCCTTCTACTTCATAAGCATATCCTTTATCAATCAATTTCTGGATAAGGTCAATAATATCTGGAATGTGCGTGGTTACTCTTGGCTCAATATCTGCAGGTTCTATTCTGAAATTTTCTGCATCCTGAAAATACTCTTTTATGTATCTATCAGCTATTACGGTGAAAGGGAGGCATTCATTTTTTGCTCTATTTATTATTTTGTCATCAACATCGGTGAAATTTCTAACAAAAGTTACATTATATCCAAGGTAGTCTAAAAATCTTCTGATCATATCAAATACAATTAAACTTCTACCATGTCCAACGTGGTTAACATCGTAAACAGTAACACCACATGTATATATTTTCACTTCACCTGGGTTGATAGGAACAAAATCTTCCTTTTTTCCAGTGAGGGTGTTGTATAGTTTTAAGCTCATTATTCTACCCCTTGAATATAAACTTAATTTTATCGAATAATGATATAATTATACCCCATTAAAATAGAATAATCAGGAGGATAACTATGCAAAGAAAAGACAGATTAATCCAGGAATACATCCACGACCCTTATTTCACAAAAACAAAATACCATGATCCATCAATCTGTAAAAGATGTGGTGTCGTATTTCATGATGGAATTTTCCAGTGGATGGAACCAGCACCTGTTAATGCAGAACCTATGATATGTCCTGCCTGTAGAAGAATTGAAGATAAATACGAAGGTGGAATTGTTGTTTTAGAAGGTGATTTTTTAGAAAAACATAAAGATGAAATATTTAATCTAATTAGAAATGTGGAAAGAAATGAAATGGCATACAGACCGTTAGAAAGAATAATAGAAATAAAAGATGAAGGGAATAAAATCACCATAACAACTACTTATGAACATCTTGCAAGAAGAATAGGTGAGGCAGTTAACAGAGCATATAAAGGAAATCTTTCTATGCAGTATCCTCCAGGAGCAAAATATATAAGAGTTCATTGGGAAAGAGATTAATATAAACCCTCTTAAGAGGGTTTGTTTTAAAAATGGAATTTAAGTTCTTAGCATCTTATCTTTTAATTCTGATAGCATTATTCTATTCTTATAAAGAGAAATTAGGTTTAGAAAAAGAGATACTTTTAAACTCAATCAGGGCTTTTATACAGTTACTGATCCTTGGTTATCTTTTAGTATTCATTTTTAAACTAAAAAATCCTATCCATCTTTTAGGAATACTTGTTTTTATGATTTTGTTTGCATCTTATACTGCACAAAAACGGGTAAAATTGAAAGAAAAAGGATTTAGGACTGCATTTTTATCTATTTTTTGTGCTTCTTTTATCGTTCTTTTTTCTTTAGTTGGAATGCAGATAATAACATTTAAACCTAATGAAATCATACCTGTCGGTGGGATGATAATAGGAAATTCTTTAAATATTTACACATTAGTTGTGGATAGATTAAAGGGAGAAATAAAAAACAGTATCGACATAATAGAAGGGATGGTTGCCTTAGGTGCAACGCTTAAACAGGCAATGTCAGAACCTATTAGAAACGCAGTAAAAGCTGCATTAATCCCTACACTTAACAGTCTCCAAACGGTCGGAGTTATTCATATTCCAGGTATAACAACAGGGATGCTTCTTGCAGGGGCAGAGCCATTAAAAGCAGTTTCTTACCAGCTTGTGATTATGTATATGATGGTGGCAGTGGCACTTTTTACAGGCATATTTAGTATATTATTTACATACCGAAAAATTTTAGGAACTGTTTTTAGCAGGTAATCGAAAGTGAAATTTATTTATAACCTATTTTATGGAATACTGCTTTTTATAGGACTCCCTTTTTTTGTTTTTTTTACAAGGAAAAAAGGATACAATGCTGGACTTAAAGAACGATTTGTTCTGTATAAAGATAAACCTATAGAAAACTGTCTATGGTTTCACTGTGCAAGTGTAGGAGAGCTGAACACGGTTTATCCTTTAATAGAGTATTATTCAAAAGAATATAATTTACTGATAACTGTTTCCTCTCCAAGGGGAAAAGAGTTCGCACACAAAAAGATTCCCTTTGCAAAAATAAGGTATCTTCCTTTTGATTTTTCTTTTTTAATCAGAAAGTTTGTAAAAATATATAATCCGAAGCTTCTCATTGTAGCAGAAGGTGAGTTCTGGTATTCATTTATTACGGAAACGCATAATCATAATCCGATAGTTTCCGTTAATACACGAATATCACCGAAAACATTTAAAACTTACAAAAAATTTTCTTTTTTGTATAAAAAGATATTTGAAAATATTGATCAATTTTTAGTCCGCTCTAATCAGGATAAAGAGTTTATTATTCAGATTTTGGACAATGATAAAAAAGTTAAAGTTTGCGGTGATCTTAAACTGGTTTCTTCTAAAGTAAAGGGAGATCTGAAATTTGATAAAAATGGTAAAAAGGTATTGATTGCAGGGAGTACACATTATCCAGAAGAAGAAATAATTATTGATACATTTTTAGAACTTAAAAAAGAATTTCCTGATCTTGCGTTGATTATTGCACCGAGACATTTAGAAAGAATGGATGAGATAACGGATCTGTTAAAATCTAAAAACTTAGATTATCAGCTCAGAATGGAATCTGAAAAGTTAGAAAAAGATATTTACATCATAAACACATTAGGGGAGTTATCAAAATTTTATAAATATGCAGATGTAGTTTTTGTTGGTGGAACATTTGCACCTGTGGGAGGACATAACGTTTTAGAACCAATTTTAGAAAACAAACCTGTCATAATAGGCCCTAATTATGAAAAGATTAAAGAGCTTTACGAGGAATTTTCAAAATATGGGATTTTAAAATCTGTAAAAGATAAAAATGAGCTGAAAGAAGTAATAAAAAAATTCCTCACAGAAGGATTTTCTACAAATATAGATTTTGATGAACAACAAAAACAGATTTTTGAGTGTTATGTTTCCAACATCAATAAATTTTTAAAAAATGTTTAGCTCAACAAAAAACTTTTTATAAAAAATCAGATAATCTAATTTGTATTTTAAATTCTTTTTTACCGTTTTTAATGTGTAGATTTCCCTCTGGTTAATAAAATATAAATTCCCTGAACCTAATTTCAGTTTTTTTCTTTCAACTTCTTCTAATTTCTTAAGCAATAAAATTTCTTGCTGAGCATTTTTTATATTTTCTTTTAAAATGGTTAACGTTTCTATTATGTTTTTTAAATCCGTTTTCAGTTCTATCAATATTTTTTCCTGTTTTTTATCTAAAAGAATATCTTTTTTTCTTATTTCTATGGATTTACCTAAATATTTTCTTTTTTCAACTGAATACAC
>JALVEZ010000060.1 GCA_027030405.1 Hydrogenothermaceae bacterium
AACGTTTTACTTCCCTTTTCCAGTCTTTTTTTATAGATTTTATATAATGTTTATCAAATTCGACAATATTTTTTTCTATAGCTTCTTTTTTTAGATAAGGTAGGTTTAAAAGAATTGTGGTATCTATACTCAATTTTAATTTTTTAATATTGTCTTTATATAGATCATCATTTGTTTCTTCCAATGCATAATTAAAAATTTGTTCAGCTTTCATTAAAAATTCAAGATTTAAAAATTTTGCATTTGGTGGCGTTTTAACGTAAAGAGGAATCGGGTTATTTTTAAAACTCTTATTCAGTAAGGAAAGATATTCTTTTATATATGGTGCTGCTTCTCCATAAAATTTATTGATAAACTCTCCCCTTAATTCATCTAAAGTTTTATTTGTTCCAAATAAATATTTAGAATAAATCCACGTATTCATATCAACCATATAACTTCCATATGTATCATAAGCCCCTTGTAAAAATATACCTTTAACCTGTGGATATTCTTTCAAAATTTTAATTGTTTCTACTGTTGGAGATAATACTGGAAATGGCATAGTATAATCTGAAAAATTCGTTATATAATGCCATATATATATATTGTCCGATAATTTTATCCATTTTTTGAAGTTTTTCCAAAAACTTTTATTATATCTATGATTTATAGGCTTTGATAAATCATTATCAATATCCGAAATGAAGATACCAACATTTTCAGGAAATTCTATTCCAACAGGTGCTTTAAAGCCAGATTTATACGCTGAAATAAAAAACTCAACATTTGGATATTTATTTTTTAACTTTTGTGCAATTTTCTTAACAAAAAGGAAATAAGGAGCCCCCTTTGATTTATACATTTTTATTAGCTGCCTACTTTTAAAAGATTTACAATAGCTTGATGTATCTTTATTTTGTAGAACTACTATTGTTTTTTTTGAAGTATCTATCTTACTTAAGAATTTTTCTAACTTTTTTATATAAATCTTAAAAAGTTTTGGGTTTGTATAATTTAGTTGTCCATTACATGAATACTTCGAAAAAAGTTTTCGAGACAATAACCTATCTGGTTTTAATAGATAAACAGGAATATAGTAAGAACTAAGATTTTTATTTGCTCTATGTCCTGTTCTTCCATTTAAATGATTTGCTTCGCTAAATTGAAAATCATCACTTTCCTTAACAAAAACTTCTCTAAACTTGAAATCAGGTTTTATTTCTTTACTGATTACAGATATATTTTTTATAGGACTTTCAGGATAATAAATAAAATCCTTTGAAAACCATTTTATCCCTAAATACTTTTCTAAAAAGTAATAAATACCATTTTCAAGACCTGCTTTATCGAATCCTGCAATAATAATATTATCTTTGTATTTTTTTATATAAAAACCTTGCGGTACATTTGCACATTTAATTGGGAATACTTCTGCAATTTTTGAACATTTTCCAACAACTATATATTTTTGATTATTCTTTACCTTCTTTGTTATTTTAAAATTTTCTAAATAATAAATGTCTAAATAATTGTCCAAAATCGAAGCAGGTTTTATACAATCTTTTTTATCCCCTAAAAATAGTATCTTGTATAAAGGTTTATCATCTTTTACCAAAGTTATTGCAAAAGAATTTAAAAAATATATGATGGAAAGAAATAAAATAAATACAGTTTTCTTAAACATACGATTTCTCCTGAGGTTATAATTTAGTAAATGAAGGTGGTTTATTTTATTTTAACATTAATATATGGTTTTTTGGCAGTTTTACGGCGGTATCTTTACGAACATAACATTTTAAAGAAAAAAAGATTACCTCTTCCTGTTATATCTATAGGAAATTTATCTGTTGGAGGTACTGGAAAAACACCGCTTACAATATTTACAGCCAAACAATTACAAAAGAAAAAACTTAAACCCTGTATTCTCTCACGGGGATATAAAAGAAAAACAGACGAAACTTTAGTCGTATCAGACGGAGAAAAAATTTTCGTTTCGTGGGAATATGCAGGTGATGAGCCTTACATAATGGCAAAAAGAGGAATTCCTGTCGTTGTAGGCAGGGAAAGGTATAAAGCAGGACTTTTGGCACTTGATACAATAAAGCCTGATCTGTTTATATTAGATGATGGATTTCAGCATTTTCAGTTGGAAAGGGATATTAATATACTGATTGTAGACAGCACAAATCCGTTCTGGAACGATTATCTTATTCCTTTAGGAAGATTGAGAGAACCAAGATCATTTTACAAATATGCTGATTTTTTTGTGATTACCAAACTATCAAATCTTACACAAAAACAAAAGGAAGCTTTTCTTAAAGAAGTTGAAAAGTTTAACAAACCTTACTTTATCGCAAATGAAAAACTGAGCGGTGTTATTGATAAAGATTTCAACAGATTTGATTTTTCTGTTCTTGAAGGAAAGGAGATTGTTGTGTTTGCAGGATTAGGAAACAATGAACAGTTTTTTAATACTGTTAAGAGATTATCAAAAGAGTACCACTTTAAAATAAAAGAGTTTATATCTTTTCCAGATCATTTTGATTATAAAGAGTTTGATTTACCAGAAGCTGACATATATTTAACCACAGAGAAAGATATTATTAAGATTGATAAAGAAAATGTTTTTGCAATTTTATACGATTTTGAACTTGACGATAAGTACATAAATAAAATTTGTGAGAAGATAAATTGTGTACATACGAATTCTTAGTAAGATTTATAAAGAAAATGCAACAAAATCCAGAGTTTTACAAAAATTATCCAGAGCTTAAAAAACTGGTCTCAGATGTTGGACTGGGATATTTCGAAAATTTATGTAAAGAAAATGGAAAAGAGCTGTCAAGTAATGATATTATTAAAAAAGCTTTATCCATTTACAAAGAAGAAACACAAAAATTTAAAGAAAAATACAAAAACATAAAATACAACAAAAATATAGAAAAAATTTTTAAGGAAGGTCAGTTATATGGAAATTAATAGAGAAGAAAAACATCCTTTTGATATAGTTCTTAAACTTATGATTAACGGGGAAATTGATCCGTGGAATGTGGATATTGTAGAACTTGCAGATAAATATCTGCAGGAAATAAAAAGGATGAATATTCCAGATCTTCGACTTGCTGCCAAAGCTTTGGCTGCAGCAGCACTTTTACTAAAGATGAAAGCAGATGCTTTAGATTTGGGGATAGAAGAGGAAGATAAAGAAGCTATTCACAGAAAAAGGGTATTCGGAATTAAGAGATTTTACACAATAGATGAAATAGCCCACGTTCTAAAAAAACATATTGCTCCGGTTATTCAGTTTAAAGCTAAAAAAACAAAAAAAAGAGGCCCTTACAAAAAGAGAAAAAAAGAACCACTTACAATACCTCTTTTTGAAAGTAAGTTAGAAGACACAATAGAAATATTAAAAGAAGAGTTCAAAGAGATAGATGAAATCATAAAGTTTTCAGAGATACAGCATCCAAACAAAGCACAGGTGTTTGTAGCCTTACTGTTCCTTAATTATGAAAACTATATAAATCTATATCAAGAAGAACATTTTGACGAACTTTATATAGAAAAAGCAGAGCAAAAGCTTGAAAAAACAGCTTAATTAATTTCGCTGACTTTTTCTTTTACGCTGATTTTTTTATTAAACTTCTGCTCAAGAATAACACAGGCATGTGTGTTTCTCATTTTACAGGCTTTTTCATAAAGTTTTTCAGCTTTATTTCTATCCTTTTTTACCACTTTTCCTTCAAAATACATAGCAGCAAGATTATTACATCCAGTTGAGTCGTTTAACTGGCAAGCCTTTTTGAAGATTTCATAAGCTTTTTTATCATCTTTTTTAGTTCCAAGACCATTTAGATAATGGTAACCTAGCATAGAACAACCATGACCGCTGTTTAGATCACACGCTTTTTTACTGAAATCAAACGCCTGTTTGTAATTTTTCACTTCAAAAGAATAAATACTCACTTTTATACAAGAAGTTTTTTTACCACTCTCACACTCTTTAATATACTGCTGTATCTGTGGAGGATTTTCTACTGCGAACGACTGCCCTATTAATAACCCAGCAGAAATTAATCCTAATACAACTTTTTTCATTTACTACCCTCCAGATATAAAATTATATATATTATACTTGAATATAATTTTAATAAGAAATAATGATAAAGCCTGTCCTTAAGGACAGGCTTTGTAGATTAATGTTTTGAAGATTTTTTTACAAATTCGTCCCAGTTCTCAGGGCCAAACGGTGAAATTTCTCTCAATCTTTGAATAACTTTAGGATATTCTTCAATGATGTAATCAATATCTTCTTCTGTATTCTCTCTACCTAAAGAAAAAACAATAGAACCGTTAGATTCTTCTGCACCTACGCCAACAGCAGCTAAAACGTGAGACTGCTTTAAAGCATAAGATACACAAGCAGAACCTGAGGCTGTATATGTTTTCTTAATATTTAACATAAGAAGCATAGCTTCACCTTCAATATACATAACGATTAATGAGAGGTGATTCGGTAATCTTTTTTCAGGATGACCTGTAAACTTGATATAAGGGATTCTTTCTTCGATTCCTTTTTTAAGTTTATCTCTTAAATATCTGAGTCTATTTACTCTATCATCCATTTCTTTTATAGCAAGCTCTGCAGCAGCACCCATTGCAACTATTCCAGGAACATTTTCAGTTCCAGCTCTTCTACCACCTTCTTGAATACCACCTTCGATTAAAGGTTTCAATCTAACACCTTTTTTAACATACAATCCACCAACACCTTTAGGTGCATAAAAATAATGTCCTGTGAAAGATGCCATATCAAGTCCCCAACCTTCAACATCAACCGGCATATGTCCAACTGCCGCTGCAATGTCAGAATGGAATACTGTTCTCGGATTTTTTTCTTTAACTGCAGCAACAAGTGCAGGCATATCTTGAATTGTTCCTATTTCTCTGTTTGCAAATCCAACTGATACCAAGATAGTATCTTCTCTAACTGCTTCAGCCAGTTTTTCAGGATCAATTATTCCGTATTCATCAGGCTCAACAGTCGTAACTTCGAAACCTTCTTTCTCTAATGTTTTGGCAGAATGTAAAACAGAATGATGTTCAAGTGCAGATACTACAATGTGTTTCCCTCTTCTTGTTATACCGGGAGCTTTTGCAAATCCTTTTATAGCAAGGTTGTTTGCTTCAATAGCACCTGATGTGAAAACTATTTCTTCAGGTTGTCCCACATTTAAAAGTTCTGCAACCTGTTCTCTGGCTTTATTTATCGCTTTTTTAGCTTCAACACCTAATGTGTGTAATGAAGTTGGATTTCCAAATTTTTCTTGAAAATAAGGCATCATAGCTTCCATAGCTTCATCAGCTACAGGAGTTGTTGCCAAGTGGTCTACATAAACGATCCCTCTTTTTTCTAACATATTTTAAACCTCCTATTGACTTAACTTTTTAATTAAATTTTGTGCAGCTTCAATAAATGCTTTTGCTGATTCTGAATCTGGTTTTGCTAAAACTATTGGAATTCCTAAATCTGCAAATTCAGCAACTTTAGGCTCTATAGGGATTTTTGATAAAACATCAGTTCCATACTGTTTAGCAATTTCCTCTGTTCTGCTTTTTCCAAAGATTTCATACTTTTTACCATTGTCAGGACAAACAAAATAAGACATATTTTCAACAATTCCTAAAATAGGAATTTCCACTTCATTAAACATCTGAATTCCTTTTTTTACGTCGATTAATGCAACATCTTGAGGTGTTGTAACAATAACAGCTCCATCAATCTCTGCAGTTTGCCCGAGTGTGATCTGAACATCACCTGTTCCAGGTGGTAAATCAATTATAAGGAAATCCAATCCTTCATCACCCCAGTCTATATCAAATAAAAACTGACTTAACGCTTTAAATAAAACTGGACCTCTCCATATTACAGGAGTATCCTCTGAAGGAAGTAATAAACCTATAGACATCAGCTTTATTCCGTGACTCTCTGGAGCTATTAAAATATTTCCTTCTTTTGCAGTCACTTGCTTATCTTTTGCACCTAGCATCGTTGGACCAGATGGTCCGTACATATCTGCATCTAAATATCCAACGTTATATCCCATTTTCTTTAATGCAGCTGCAAGATTAACTGCTACAGTAGATTTTCCAACTCCACCTTTACCTGAGGCAACTGCTATAACCTTTTTAACATTTGGTATTCTTCTTTTGTTTTCAAATGGGTTTTCTTGTGGTGGTGGTGTTGGAGCTTGTTGTTGTTGTTTTGGTGGTTCTGATGTGAATTCTACTTTTACTTCTTTTGCTCCTACAGATTTTAATGCTTCTTCTGCTTTTTGTTGTAAAAATTCATAATACTTTTCACTTGGTGAAAATAGTAGTATTTCTACATTTTCCCCTTCTATTTTTAGATCTCTCAATAAATCAGCCAGCGAAAAACTTACACCGATCTCATCAAGAGTAGTTCTTTTGAGAGTATCCATTACACCTTGTAATGCCATAAATTGCCTCCTGTGATTATTATCCTTGTTTTATAATGATAAAGTAATGAAAATTATATGCTATGATTGGTATCATACCTGCAAATTTCACTTCATTTTTATAAAATAAAGATTATATTAATGAAAAATTTACGAAAAGAAATAAAAAGAAATAGAGGAGATTAAAATATATGGTTTTTAGCTTGAACTGGAATAAGTTAATAGATTTCCTAACAAAAATACTATTAATTTTATCATTTTCATTTGCTTTAGCTATTACTATAAATGCTTTCATATCATACAAATTTTTTGATCTAAACAAATCTGTAAAACTAAAACGAATCCAACAAAAAAAAGAAAAGCAATTAAATTATAGTTATATAAACTATATCTTTCAAAAATTTCAACCTATTAAAGTTGAGAAAGTAACAAAAGAAGGAAAAAATACTATACAGGTTACACCTGAAGAGCTTAATCTAAAAATCAAACTTATTGGAACGGCTATTTCTTATAAAGAAAAAGTTGCATTTATTCAAGATAAAGAAGGTTTAAAAATAATAAAACCTGGTGATAAATTAGGAAAATTCAAAGTTAAAACTATAGATAGATATTCAATAACTCTAACAGATGGAACAAACAACTACTATATTCCTTTAACCATAGGTTCATCCTCTAATTTAAAAGCCTCAAGGAGAAGTTATTCTGAGATTCCAAAACCTCGGGCAGTTTCACAACCTCAAGAAAGTAATCATTATGAAATAAGTAAAAGAGAAGTTGAAAAACAAACAGCAGATTTAGGTAAATTATTAAGATATGTAAGAATAGTTCCAGTTGTTAAAAATGGGGAAACAAAAGGATACAAATTTGCTTATGTTAGTCCAAGAAGTATTCTTTATAAATATGGGTTACGGTCAGGAGATATAATAGTTAGTGTAAATGGGATGCCAGTAAGAACTGCAGAAGAAGCTTTTAAAATATATAATATGTTAAGAAACGAAAAAAATATAAGATTAGAAGTAGAAAGAAGAGGTGAAAGAAAAGTAATCACCTATGAAATCAAATAAAAGGGGAAAGATATGGAAAAAAGAAAACTTTTTAGGGTGGTAGCTCTTTTTATAGCAATTTTTATACTTAGTAATTCTACTTTTGCAGCACAACCAAGCTTACAAGATATGATAAAACAAGCCCGTTTTTTCAAAAAAAGAGGTAGAGTTTTACTTAATTTCGAAAAAATAGATCTGAAACTTCTCAGCTATTTTATGGCTGAATTAACAGGAAAAAATATTGTTTTAGATCCAAAAATAAGAGGAAGTGTATCCCTTATTTTCTCAAAACCAATTTCAATTAAAAGTGCATGGGCTGTATATACTGCAATTTTAAAATCTAAAAATTACAGTGTAATTGAAAAAAGAGGATATGTAGAAGTTGTTCCAGAAGGGATTTCAAGAAAAACCACTCCACCTATTGAGCCAGCAGGTCAAAGTGATAATCTCATAACTTATGTTTATGAATTAAAAAATGCACAGTTAAACGCAGCTTTAACTGTACTGAGAGGGCTGAAATCAACCAGAGGAAATGTATTAGCATACACACCTTCTCAAACGCTAATCATTACAGATTTTTCATCTAACGTTCAGGTTATGAAAAAAGTTATTTCCCTAATAGACTCTGTTTCTTCAGAAGAAACAGTAAAAGTTTTCCAGCTTAAAAATACAAGCAGTCAAGAAGTAGCTTCCGCTTTAAATGTAGTATTTTCTGATTTAAGTAGAAAAGGAATATTCTTTAAAGTTTTCAGCATAAAATCACAAAACAGTTTACTTGTAAAAACACAAAAAAAATATATAGATCAAGTTGCAAATCTTATAAAACTTTTAGATGTTGAAACAGGAGCGAAAACATACAGAACATTTTGGACTGTGGATCTACAAAATTCAAAAGCTGAAGATATAGCAAATGTTTTAAACAAACTTTTAGAAAATATTCAACTCGTTCAAGTTGAAGAATCAAAAACACCTCATGCTTCCAAAAGTAAAAAGGCTAAAAAACCTTCTATTAGAACTATAGCTTCTCCAAGAACATCAAAAACAGATAAACCAAAAGTTATAGCAGAAAAATCAACTAATACTCTAATCATTTATGCTAATAATGCAGAATACAAAGCAATAAAAAACCTTGTGGATAATTTAGATAGAAGGAGAAAACAGGTTCTTGTTAGCGCTTTAATTACAGAGGTTTCTGAAGATAAATTAAGAGAAATAGGTGTAAGATGGCAGGCCCTTGGAACACAAGGAGGTGCTGCGTTTAGAGGTGGATTATCTAAAGAAGACTTTTATGCTTCTACAAAAAGTTCTGGATTTATTGCAGGAGTATTGAGTACTGCAGGCAGGACAATTGAAATAGGCGGACAGAATTTATTCTTCCCTGATTTACTTTTCTTAATGTCACTTATTGAAAGAGGTTCTGGATTTAATATTATTTCTTCTCCGAAAATCCTGACTATGGACAATCAGGAAGCAACCATAAATGTGGCACAAGTTGTTCCTTTTGCAGAATCAACAAAGTTCGATGTAAATGGAAATCCTATTATCACTTACGATTATAAAGAAGTGGGATTGAAATTAAAAGTAACTCCACACATAAGTAAAAAAGATGTTGTATTAGAATTACATCAAGAAATTAACGAAGTCGTTAAGTTAGAAAAACTTCAGTTGGGCCAGCTATCATACACAGTACCAACAACATCTAAAAGAGAACTGGACACAGTTATAACAGTTCAGAACGGAAAAACAGTCGTTTTAGGTGGGCTGATTTCTCAAAAAACAGTTAAATCTATGGAAGGTATTCCTTTAATATCTAAAGCTCCAATTATCGGTAATCTTTTTAAATACAGATCTAACCAGTTTACAAAGACCAACTTATTTGTTTTTATAACTCCTTTTATTATTAATTCACCTGAAGATTTAAGCAAAATTACAGAACTACATAAAAGATTAAGCCAAAATTTAGACAAAAAAGTTAAAAAGGTTGAAAAAAAGAAAAAAGCAAATATTATGGAACAGTATAATAAATTTATTGGTAGGTGAGAACTATTAAAGATATAGAACTTTCTTTAGACTTTATAAAAAAGAATAAGATATTACCTGCTGAAGAAAATAAATTTTATATAACAAGGGAAACGCCTTTTTATGCCATTGAAGATTTAAGATTTTTGTATGGAATCACGCCTGAGACTATATTAATAGATGAAAAAGAGTTTAATGAAAAGTTAGAAGAATACATTTCTAATCTTGAAAGTAAATTAGAAGAAATTGAGGAAGAAGAAACAGAATCCCTTGAAGACATCCTTGAAGGTTCTGATGCTCCTGTTATTCAACTTCTAAACTCAACATTTTTAAAAGCAGTAAGAGCAAATGCCAGTGATATTCATTTTGAACCATTTAGCGATTATGTAGAAATAAGATTTAGAATGGACGGAGTTCTTCACGAGATAAACAAACTGCCTAAAGGTGGATATGAATCTGTAGTGTCAAGAATAAAAGTTATGGCAAAACTGAATGTTGCAGAAAAAAGACTACCACAGGACGGAAGAATAAGAATAAAAATCGGCGATAAAGAGATGGATTTAAGGGTCTCAACCCTCCCAACAGTTTTCGGTGAAAGAATCGTTATAAGACTTTTAGATAAATCAAACAAGATACTTTCTCTTCGAGAACTCGGATTGTTAGAAGACGATTTAAGAAAATTTGAAAATATGATTTCCAAACCTTACGGTTTGATACTTGTAACAGGGCCAACTGGTTCAGGTAAATCAACAACACTTTATGCTTCTCTCTTAAAACTAAAATCACCACGAAAAAACATATTAACAATTGAAGATCCTGTAGAATATCAAATAGATGGAATTAGCCAGATTCAGGTAAATCCAAAAATAAACCTTACATTTGCAAACGGTTTAAGAAGTATCCTCAGACAAGATCCAGATATCGTAATGGTTGGTGAGATTAGAGATAGGGAAACTGCAGAAATAGCAATCCACGCTTCCATGACAGGTCATCTTGTTTTATCAACACTGCATACAAATGATGCACCTTCTGCAGTTACAAGGCTTGTGGATATGGGTGTAGAATCATTTTTAGTTGCTTCTTCTTTGGAAGGTGTGATAGCACAAAGATTAGTAAGAAGAATATGTCCAAACTGTAAAACAGAACATAAAATAACAGAAGAAGAAAAAGATTTTATAGAGAGATTTTCTGGTGAAAAATTACCTGACGATACAGTTTTGTATAAAGGAACAGGATGTGAACAATGTTTTAATACTGGATATAAAGGAAGAATAGCTATCTACGAAATAATGGAAGTTGATGAAGAAATGAGATCTGTAATATCAAAAAATCCTGAAAGTATGGCAGTAAAACAAAAAGCTCTGGAAAAAGGAATGAAAACTTTAGTAAAAGATGGCGTCCAAAAAGCCTTAAAAGGTATAACAACAATAGAAGAAGTATTACAGGCTACAAAGGTTTAAAATATGCCTTTATTCAGATACAAAGCGTATAACGAAAAAGGAAAGGAGATCAGTGGGACTATAGACGCTTCTTCTATACAACACGCAAAGAAACTTCTCCAGAGCAAGAACCTTCTTCCTTATGAAATAGTTCCAGCGAAATCCTCCAGGAAAAAGTCAATACTCTCTATTGAAATTTTCGGAAAGAAAAAAATTCCAGACGAAGAGCTGGCACTTCTCCTTTATGAAATAGGACTTCTTTTAGAAAAAAATGTAAATATCACCGAAATTTTAGATATTCTTTCAAAACAGATGGAAAATGAAAAAATAAAAGATGCCCTGCTAACTGCAAAAACACTTATAAAAGAAGGTAAAAGCATAGCTGATGCCTTTAAAGAAACTGGAATATTTCCTGAGTTTCTTATTGAGATGATAAGAGCAGGGGAAACTTCAGGAGCATTAGACAAAATATTTTTATCTGCCTCTGACTTTTTGCAAAAACAGAATGATTTTAAAAAAGAAGTTGTATCTTCGTTAATATATCCATCAATTGTTATATTAGTCGGTTTCTTAGCAATGATAGTAATTATGACGGTTGTTGTTCCAACGATTACAAAAATTTATGCACAGTTCGGAAAAGAACTTCCGACAAGCACAAAATTGGTTATAGGATTTGCAAACATAACTTCATTTTTTCTAAAAATTTCTCCTATTCTTATCATCGCAGGAATTTTTGCAAAAATGAAATATATAAAAAAAGAACATATAGACAAATTAAAACTTAAGATTCCATTTTTTAAAAAAGTTTATTTATACACAATTTATTCAACTTGGGCTAAAACACTTAGTCTACTCCTTAAAGGTGGGTTGACCCTTGATGAAGCCCTGAGAATAGCGAATAAAACTGTTAATAATAAAATATTTGTGGAAAAACTGAACGCAGTTGTTGAAGATATAAAAAAAGGAAAGAAATTTTCAACTTCTTTAAAAGAAAAAGAGATTTTGCCTGAAAATGCAATCCAGTTGATTATTCTAGGTGAAGAGACAGGTCAGTTAGATGATATGGTCGAACTAATTTCTAACATTTATAAAAAACAGACAGAAAGGCTTTTAGGAATTTTCCTCAGTTATTTAGAACCTGCAACGATAATCATTCTTGCAGGGGTGATTGGATTCTTCGTGTTTGCCACTTTACTTCCGATATTTAACATCTCAGTCAAGTAATCAAAAAGATTTTGCAATATTTACCATTACGATTGCAAAAACTACACCTAAAATAAAAGCAATTAACGAAAGAATTATTGTGGTTGTTCTTTGAATCTCTTTGTCAGAATTTTCAATAATGTAGTTGTTTTCTCTGGTTAGCATAACTTTCAGCATTTTTGGATCAATATGGTGCTCAATCTCATTTGTCTCAAGATTTATCGTGGCAACGTCTTTCCATCCTTCTTCCGTTTCAAAGTAAATGGAAATTTTAAGATGATCGCCTTCCAAAACACCTCTTATTTTATAAAAGTCATAAAATTCTAAAAGCTCCTGTCTAAAATTTTCACCTACAACTGTAAGTAAAGTATTCTTTATCTTGGTTTCAATACTATCTCCAACCAAGATATGTTTTATTTCTTTCATAATGAGACTCGTTATTTTGTTTTAACACCAAATTTTTTCCTCTTTGCATTTACAAATTTTTTAACTTCTTTCCAGCTTTTTGTATTTAAAATATTTTTCTTTGTAGCCCATCCTCTTCTTGCCAGAGAAACACCTATTTCCATATATGCAAAATTTCCTAAATTATGGCTGTCTGTACTGATAACCATCATCACATCTTCTTCAACACACTTTCTTATCCATTTGTCATTAAGATCCATTCTTCTTGGCTGAGAGTTTATTTCAAGTGCAGTTCCTGTTTCTTTTGCAGCTTTTATAACTTTATCCATATCAACAGGATATGGCTCCCTTGATCCAATTATCCTTCCTGTCGGATGTCCTATACATGTAACATAAGGATTTTCCATTGCCTTTATTATTCTTTCTGTGTTGTCCATCGAAAAATGTGTATGGACGGAAGCTACCACCCAATCAAGCCGAGAAAGAGCTTCATCAGAAAGGTCTAAACTCCCATCAACAAGTATATCCACTTCTATTCCTTTCTTTAAAAAATCTAAACCGTACATCTTATTAATCAGTTCAATTTCCTTGATCTCTTCAATTAACTTTTGTTCATCCAATCCGTGGGCAACCCGAACCGATTTTGAATGGTCTGTAATTACAATGTATTCATATTTATAATTATTTCTAACAAACTCATAGATATCTTTAATAGAATTTGCTCCGTCTGTCCATGTTGAATGAACATGCATGTCACCTTTTATATCTTTAAGCTCAACAAGTTTTGGAATTTTATGCTCCAATGCCAGCTCAATTTCTCCAGTATCTTCTCTCATTTCAGGTGGAACCCATTGCATACCAACAGATTCATAAACACTTTTCTCGGTCTCTCCTGCTATTTTTTCTTCCGTATCAACTTTATACACACCGTATTCGTTAATCTTTAGACCTTTTTCTTTTGCAATTTCTCTTAAATGTACATTATGTTGTTTTGATCCTGTAAAATACTGAAGGGCGGCTCCCCATTCGTCATCTTTAAAAATTCTTAAGTCAACCTGTCTTTCGTTATCATCAATTTTGAGAATTACACTTGATTTTTTAGGTCCTTTTACCAAAATCTCTTCTACATTTGGTAAAGATGTAAAGTAATCCATTATCTTCATTCTGTTTTCATCATCGGCTATTACTAATATGTCTATATCTCCAATGGTCTCTTTTCTCCTTCTAACACTTCCTACAACTTCTATTTTTTTAACTTCTTTAAGTTTTTTTATCTCATTTACAAGAGATTTAGATAGCTGAAGGGCATCCCATAGAAGTATTCTTCTCTTTGATATTTCATACATCTGGAGACCTTTCAGCATATTTTCAACTTTTTTAGGGCCAAAACCTGGTAATTGTTCTATCCTTCCGTCTTTAAGCGCTTTTATAAGTTCTTCTTTTGTGGATATTCCTAAATCTTCATATATTCTTTTTAACGTTTTAGGGCCGAATCCTGGCAAATCTATTAGCTCTATGAAATCTTCAGGAACTTTTTTCTTCAGTTCTTCATATTTTTGAATTTTTCCTGTCTTAATATACTCTTCGATTTTTAAAAGTGTGCTTGGCCCTATTCCTCTTATTTTATAGATCTTACCTGTTTCTATATAATGCCTTATGTCATCAGGAAGAGATTCTATTATCTGTGCAGCCCGATGGTAGGCAAGAGCCCTATATTTATCATCTAAAAACTCATAAATGGCTGCCATTTTCTTAAAAATGTTTGCTATTTCTTTATTAATATTCTGATACATATCTTTCCCTCTAACTAATTACATTTTAATTTAATATTCAAACTCCCAATATATGGTTGGTAATACACCATATTTATCATAAACTTCCCATTCTAATTCATTTAACTTTTCTAATATTTTGTATCTATCTTTAATGTTTTTAGGTTTAATCTTTAATCCAATATCAGCATCTACATCTTCAGGTATATTTATGATTTCCGCACTTTCAATTTCCTGTATATTTCCTATTTTCTCTAAAAGCTCTCCTATATATTGAATTTCTTTAACAATTGCCATCTTTTATTACCTCATCAAAATATTGGAAAATTTTTAGCAACTTATTTTT
>JALVEZ010000061.1 GCA_027030405.1 Hydrogenothermaceae bacterium
ATATTAGAAAGAATTACAACAGAATGAACTTTATTTAAAGCGCTGATGGATAAATCTGGAAATAAATAGTAGTTTTCAAAATTTTCAATGTATTCAGCAGAAGATATAAAACCAATATCTATTTTATTTTCTCTCAGAAGTTTATTAATCTTTTGAGGGACACCGTGAACTAAATTTACAGAAAAAGGTAAACCAATATCAGTAAGCGTGAAATCAAAAGGTACAGTATTTAAATAATCTATCCAGCCCACGTTCAAACTTTTCATTTACTAAACTTTCTCTTTTCTAGATAAATTTCTATTAAAACTTTTAGTCTATGGGTTACCATACTAATTATAGTTCCTACAACAAGACTTACAATGATAACAGAAACTGCATACAACGATGGATGATTCACTGCAAAATCAGATATCAGATTATGAGATATACTCATCTCGGGTTTTGGACTTTTTTTCTCAAAAAATAGCTGATAAAAACTTATCACAGAAACCGTTAACACCAGTAAAGCTAAGATAAGCTTTGTATATTCTTTTTTTATCATCTGACCAACTGCAGCACCAAATACTGCTCCAAATGAAGAACCAATCATCAGAATTAATGCAAGAACGATATCAACACCCATATTTACAGTTGCATGGAAATATGTCAAAAATGAAGTAACAAAGATCATCTGAAAAAGACTCATCCCAATAGCTTTATTTACTGGAAAATTAGCAAGATAAATAAGTGCAGGAATTATCACAAAACCGCCACCAACCCCCATAATAGCAGCTAAAAATCCAGCGGTAAACCCAATTCCAACAGGAACAAAGATAGATACCTCTGTAAATTGAAACTTCATTTTTAATGGTAAATTTTTTATAAAAATTGTTAGTTTACTTTCCTTTTTTTCTTTCTTTTTATGCTTCAAAAAATCAACAAGCATAGTAATGCCTGTAAATCCCAGATAAAAAGTATAAAAAGATAGAACAACTTCTTTAAAATGACCTAATTCTTCAAGGTACTTTGCTAATATTACACCTATCCCGCCACCGAAAAAACCAGAAAAAACCATTATCCATCCCATTTTCAGGTCAATATTTTTTAGCTTTAAATGGGATATAAATCCTGAAACTGTGGCACCTACCATTTGAGCTATTGAACTACCTACAGTAACAATTGGAGGAACACCTAATTTTATTAAAACGGGGTTTAAAATAATTCCACCACCTATTCCAAGCATTCCTGAAAAAAATCCAACAACTAACCCAAGGGCAATAATATAAAAAATGTTTATATAAATTCCTGCAATCGGAAGGTATATTTCCAATACAAAACCTCCATTACAATCTTAAAATATTAGAATTTCTTTATATAGTAATACATTAGTAATTATAAAAAAAGCAAAATTTTAATGCTATGAGAATTATCAATAGATTCAATAATAATCATTATTTAAGAAAACCTTATCAAAGTTTTTTGAAAAAAAATTTGCTTTTCTAAAGTTTTTCTTTAAAATAACGATAATTAGCAATTTTTTAAAAAGACTTTAATTTGGTATAATAAATAATTGAAATATATTATAAGAATATGTTAATATTATAAATATAATTTTTATAGAGGTATTTAAAATGGAGGTTATGGATATGAGAAAATTAGGGGCAATATTATTGTCCTGTAGCTTGATACCTATAATTCAAGCTACGGCAAGCCCTGAGCAAGATTATGCTCCTCCCGATCGATCACCATCTAAAATTCACGTTGTCAAATCTGTTAAACTCACACTGAATGAAGCTATAAATAAAGCGTTGGAAAACAGTTATGAACTCAGAGCTAAAAAAAGGCTCTTAAAAGTAAAAATGTATGAAAGAAACGCAGCTTATGGTTATCTTTTTCCTGAAATCAAGCTAAGTGCAATGTACATGAGCACTAACAACCCTGGTTGGGGTGCATTTATGAAGGTTCAGCAGAAAGATACCAGCATGAAGATTTTTGGTAAATATATGGATTTAAGGGATGCGAAAGTAAATCTTCAATTACCAAATTTATTCTTTGGTACAGCTATAGAAAAGATTCCTATTTTTGGTGATTTCCTTGGAGATATCATACCGGATTTTCAACAAGGATATGAGATTATTAAGGCAGCTCCTACGTATCCAAGGACTAATGATTTTGTTCCAAAAGTTGAACTTCAACAGCCTTTATATGCAGGTGGTAAAATCTTAACAGGTATTAGAATAAGAACTAAAGCATATAAAGCTGTCAAAGATGAAGTTCATAGACAAGAAGAAAAAGTCATCTATGATGTTTCCAAAGCATATTATGGAGCATTACTTGCCAAAAACGCAATTAAACTTGCATATCAGGCTTTTAAATCTGCAGAAAAACATTATAAAACAGCAGTTCAAATGCATGAAAATGGTTTAGTAGTTTTTGCAGATGTTTTAAGAGCAAAGGTTTTTATGCAGGATGTTAAATCTAAAATTACAGAAGCTGAAAATAACTACTTGATAGCAAAAAGGGGACTTCTTCTCGCAATGGGAGTTGACGATACTGATCCTAGAGATATAGATATCATTGGAGAACTTATATGTGAACCTGTAAAACAAAGAGTGGACTATTTTCAAGATTATGCAATGTTACATAGAGCAGATCTTTTAGCTATGAGAAAGAAAGTTAGTATTGCTAAAGATATGATTAAAATGAAAATGGCAAATTTTAAACCTGAAGTAGGTTTATTTTATAACTATGAGACACATAGTGTAGACTTTGGAAAAATAGATAGAAACACAGGTTATAGTACATATGGAATAGCAGCTAATTGGACTATTTTTAAAGGTTTCCAAAATGTAAATAATTATAAAGCAGCAAAAGAAGCTTATAAACAATATAGAACTGGACAGAAAGGCTTTGAAGAATTTATTAAATTTAGTGTATATAAAGCTTATGAACAGATGTTAATTCAAAGACAAAAAGTTAAAACTGCCCAGGAAAATATGAATTATGCTAAAGAAGTTTTAAAAATTACTGAAAATAGCTATAAAAATCAATTAGCATCAATGATAGATCTTATAGATACACAAACAATGTATGACAAAATTAAATTTGACTTTTTACATGCTAATTATAACTGTCAATTAGCTGTTTTAGAACTCAAATATCAATCAGGAATGTTAATGGAGGGCATTAGATAATGAAGAAAGCACTTAAATTTCTGGTATTTTTTATCTTACCAATTCTTATCTTTATTCTGTGGTTAGGTGGATTTTTTGGTGAAAAAATAGAGCCTGGTGAACAAAAGAAACCTAAAAAGGTCGTTACAGGTGTAACAACTATGAAAGTTTCTACAGTAAAACTTCCAGAACTTTATCAGGCTGATGGTATGATTGTATCCGATGATAATGCAAAGGTTGCTACAAAAATAATGGCTGAAATCCTGAGAATTAATGTAAAAGAAGGTGACTATGTTAAAAAAGGACAGATATTAGCTGTTCTTGATGATAGTGATATAAAACAGCAGTTAAAACAGGCTCAAGCTGGACTTGAAGAGCTAAAGAAAGCTAGAATGGAAGCTTTAGCTGGTAAAGTTGCTGCTGAAACTGCATATAAATTCGCAAAAAGAACATATGAAAGATTTAAAAATCTATACTTACAAAACTCTATATCCAAACAACAGTTGGAAGAAATCCACACAAAAATGGTTGGTGCAAAATCACAATATGAAATGGTTCTTGCAAAACTTAAGCAGTTAGATGCAAAAGAAAAACAAGTTAAAGCTCAAATTAAATTATTAAATATCATGTTAAGTTGGGCTAAAATAAAAGCTCCATTTGATGGCTATGTTCTTAAAAAGCTTAAAGATGTTGGAGATATGGTTCCTCCAGGATATCCTGTGTTTGTTGTTGGTAATAAGGAACTTGTTTACTATGCACAATTAGATGAATCTTTATTAAGATTTGTAAGATTGGGTCAGGAAGTTACAATTCATATTGTAAACCTTGGAAAAACTGTCCAAGGAAAAATTATAAAATTAAATCCAAATATTGATCCTCAAAACAGAAGTTTCTCCATTAAAGCAGCGATTCCACAGCTTGAAGGTTTAACTTCTGGAATGTATGGAGTTTTAAACTTAAGTATTGCAGGAAAGGAAAAAATTATTATCCCTAAATCTGCATTGGTTCAATGGAACCAGCTTAAAGCTGTTTATAAGGTGGATCCTAATAACATTATTCATTTAACTTACGTAAAAGTAGGGGATGACTACGGTAATGAGGTTGAAATCATTGCCGGTTTAGAAGATGGAGATGTAATCATAGTAGATAATATAGAAAGAGCTTGTGATGGATGTAAGCTTGGAGGCTAAGGGAAAATGAAAATAGGTTTATCTGGAAAGATAGCAAAGGCTTTTATAAAGTCAAAACTTACTCCTATTCTTGCTGTGGCTTCTATCCTATTAGGGGTAATGGCTGTTTTAACTACCCCAAGGGAAGAAGATCCACAAATTATTGTTCCTATGATTGATATTATGGTTCCGTTCCCTGGAAATGAACCAAACGAAGTTAATCAATATATAACCAAGCCCCTTGAAAAACTGATGTGGGAAATTCCTGGTGTAGAATATGTCTATTCTTACGCAGGAGAAGGGGTCGGTATGGTTACGGTTAGGTACTACGTTGGAACTGACCCTGAATATGCACTGGTTCGAACTTACAGTAAAGTGATGTCTGAGTATCATAGAATGCCTGTAGGGGCAATGAACCCAATTATTAAATTGCGTTCGATTGATGATGTTCCTATCCTAGCTATTACCTTATACAGTGATAAATATTCAGAATATGAGATTAGAAGGGTTGCAGAAGTAGTAGAAGATGAAATTAAGAAGTTGACAAACATTTCTGAGACTACAATACTCGGTTCAAAACCAAAAGAACTGATCATATATTTTGATCCAGCAAGACTGAATGCATATCACATACTATTACCTCAATTAGTTCAATCTTTACAAACTGCAAACGTATCGTTAGTTGCAGGTGAATTTGATAAGGCAAACTATCGCTACAAGTTAAGAGTTGGTAAGTTCTTTAAAAGCAAAAAGGATGTTGAAAATTTAGTGGTTACGGTTTACAACAATAAACCTATAGCATTAAAAGATATAGCAACCGTAGTAGAAGGGGAAGGTGAAAAAGAAGACTTTACACAGATAGCATTTACGCATACCTCTGAGGAACATTTCGCAGGTTATCTTAATAATGCTGTTACTATAGCAGTTGCAAAGAAGAAAGGAAGTAATGCAGTTGACATTGCCCATGCAGTTAAACAAAAACTTGCTGAAATGGAAAAGGACATTATTCCTGAAGGAATTCATGTAGAGATCACAAGAAACTATGGTGAAACAGCTACAGAAAAAGCTAATGAACTTATTGAACACTTACTTATAGCAACATTTTCTGTTGTATTACTAATAGCAGTTACATTAGGTTGGAAAGAATCTTTAATCGTTGCAGTTACAATTCCTGTTACACTGGCAATAGCTTTATTCTGGAGTGAGCTTTATGGCTACACACTAAACAGGGTTACACTTTTTGCATTGATATTCTCTATTGGTATCCTTGTTGATAACTCTATTGTTGTCTTAGAGAATATACATAGATGGTTTTCTATGCGAAAATTACCACCTGAAGATGCTGCAGTTGTAGCTACAGATGAGGTTGGTAACCCTACAATTCTTGCTACATTTGCAGTTATCGTTGCATTAATGCCTATGGCATTTGTATCTGGTCTAATGGGGCCGTATATGCAGCCAATACCTGTTAATGCTTCAGTTGCAATGTTCTTCTCAATGTTAGTAGCATTTATCCTTACTCCATATCTGGCCTTAAAACTAATGGCAAAAGATCATGAAGTTACCCCTGAAGACCTTGCAAAACATGAAGAACAGACAGCAGGATTTTTAGCAACACTAATGGAAAAAATTTATATGCCACTCTTTGAAAGTAGGCTAAAAAGATGGATCTTTTTAGGATTTACAGGTTTCTTATTGTTATTCGCAATCTTTTTATTAGTAAATAGAAATGTTTTAGTAAAAACACTTCCTTATGATAATAAGAGTGAACTATTCGTTGTTCTTGATATGCCTGAAGGAACTACACTTCAAACAACATATTCTGTAGTTAAAGAGATTGGTGCTTATTTAAAAACTGTTAATGAAGTTGATAACTATGTTTTATATACAGGAATTCCTGCACCATTTGATTTTAATGGTCTAGTTAGACATTACTATCTTAGATATGGTCCTAACCTAGCAATGATTAAAATTAATCTCGTTAGCAAACATAAAAGAAAAGCCCAGTCACATGAAGTTGCTGAAAGAATAAGGCCTGATATCGCAAAAATTGCAAAAAGTTTAGGCGCTAAATATGTAGCAATTGTAGAACCACCTCCTGGGCCTCCAGTTTTATCTCCATTAGTTGCTGAAGTCTATGGCCCTGATCATGATGGAGCCTTATTGGTAGCGTATGAAATAAAAAGAATTTTTGAAGAAACTCCTGGTATAGTTGATATCGGTATCTATGACAATCATCCACAAAGAGAATATCAGATAAGAATAAATAGTAGAATGGCTAAAAGATATGGATTTACAGAAGATATGCTTGTTAAAACATTAAGACTTGCTATTGCTGAAGATCCGATTGGAATACTACACAAAGATGATAACCTTTATCCTGTGAATATTATTGTTAGACTTACCGAAAGATTTAGAGATTCATTAGAAAATATACTTTCAATGAAAGTATTAACACCTAAAGGAACATTAATTCCTTTGAGAAGTTTAGTGTTTGTTGATGAAAAGAATACAAAACATCATATATACAGAAAAAACTTACAACAAGTTGTATATGTTATAGCTAACGTTGATGATAGTATCGGTTCTCCTGTTTATCCATTACTTGACTTAAAGGATAAGATAAAGCATATAGATACCCCTGATGGAAGAGGTGTTAAAATCGTTTATACTCAAACACCAACTTTCGTTGATAGATACTATATGAAGTGGGACGGCGAATGGCAGGTTACTTATGAAACATTCAGAGATATGGGAATTGCCTTTGGTGTTGCTATTGTAGTTCTATACATATTACTTGTTGGATGGTTCAAATCGTTCAAAACACCAGCTGTTATAATGTCCCCAATTCCATTTACACTGGTTGGTATTGTTCCTGGTCACTGGTTATTAGGAGCATTCTTTACAGCAACATCAATGATCGGTTTTATAGCTCTTGCCGGTATTATTTTGAGAAACTCAATACTTTTAATAGAATTTGCAGAGCAAAAAATTAAAGAAGGTTATCATATAGAAGAAGCTTTACTGGAAGCAGGTATAGTAAGAACAAGGCCTATCCTTTTAACTGCAGCTGCTGTTATTGTTGGTGCATTTGTTATCATATTTGACCCTATATTTAACGGCCTTGCTATTTCTCTAATATTCGGAACATTTGCCTCTACGACATTAACTCTTGTTGTTGTTCCTTTACTTTACTTCATGATGGAACAAGAGAGAGCACTTAGAATGATGCCTGCAGTTCCTCTCGAACATCCAGAGTATATAGAACTAACTCCTGAAGAAAAAATAGAAGTTCTTGAGAAAAAGTTAAAAGAACTTGAAGAAAAAGTTGCTGGAAAAGCTGAACGTGGAGAATCTCATGAAGATGTTCAAAAGATAAGAGATGAACTGCAAAAAGCTAAAGAAAAACTTGAAGAACAAAAAGGTGAAGAAAAACCTGAATCTGATACTGATACGGGAGCAGAAGGTAAAGAACCACCAAAAGATAAACAATAAAGGACATAAGGTTCCTTAAAAAGGCGGGTTTAAACCCGCCTTTTTTTATTTAAAATTCAGATCCCAATTTATCTTAATCTATATCCTATACTTAAATTAATTTCATCTTATAAATTTAATTCTATCTAAACTATATAAGAATGAAAGATCAAAATCTAAAAAAGACCACATTTTTAGAAAAAAAAGCAAAATTTAAATTTGACATATTTTTAATTTTCCATATTTTTCCTGTAAATCGTAGTGGGGGTTATGATTTTGAAAAATAAAGAAAGATTAATTATTTTTATAATGGCTTTTTTAATGATTTTTTCTGTAGGAACTGCCATTATAATAAAGACGTTTGATTACATCCAATCACAAACAGATATGGAAAGTTTCTTTCTTGTTGCAATTGCAAGGATATTAACAATTGTTGGTTTTCTATTCATCATAATCTTTGCATTTCTAAAAGGAGACTTCAGAAATATAGAAAAGCCAAAAAACGATATATTAGATCTACATGAAAAGATTGAAAATTTAGAGAAAGAAGAAAAGAAAATAGATAAAAGTTAAATGTTTTAAAGAAAATTTTACTTTTACTCACAATCTTTTAAAAAAATTTCAAACCATTAATAATGGAAGAGAGATTTATTTTTCAAAGCAATTATTGATTCATTTACAGATAATATTTACATGGAATAATCTTTTTAACTTTAAATTTGGTTTTAACTTTATTACTTGGAGTTCTTTTAAAAGAAAAAAATTTTTAAAATAAAAAAGGGGCTTTATAGCCCCTTTTGATTTATTTAGTTGATTCTTCTTCTTTCGGAAGTGCGAAAAGTGCGTCGTAGTCGACACCTTCTCTTTCAGCAAGGATCTTAGAAGCTTCCTCTAATGCCAATAAATGATTCCATTTATCGTCGATTTCTTTTTGAATCTGCTCTAAGATTTCAGGATATTTTAAAACATGCTTCCATCTTGGCTGAGCAGCGATATAATCTTCAATTGGTTTAGGTCTTTTTGGCTTAATATTTACTTTCCAGTATTTTCCATCTATAACTTCATAAACAGGCCAGTATCTTGTTTCTACTGCAAGTTTAGCAAGTCTTAATGTATCTTCAGGAGCAAATCTCCAAGAGAGAGTACAAGGCTGAATTGCATTTATGAATTTAGGGCCTTTGAAAGTCATAGCTTTTTTAACTTTGTTGTAAAGGTCTCTATAAATATGAGGTGAAGCCTGTGCAACATATGGCATTCCGTGAGCTGCCATGATCATAGTGAGATCTTTTCTTGGCCCCTCTTTTCCAACCTTTGCTTTCCCAACAGGCGTTGTTTTTGTATAAGCACCAACTGGAGTTGCAGAAGATTTTTGATAACCTGTATTCTGATAACCCTCGTTGTTATAACAAACATATAGGAAGTTGTGTCCTCTTTCTACTGTAGCAGATAATGACTGGAATCCAATATCGTAAGATCCACCATCTCCACCAAATGCAACGAACTCAACGTCTTTGTCATAAAGACCTTTTTTCTTTAATACATTATAAGCTGCTTCTGCACCACCTATAACTGCAGCTGCCGATTGGAAGTTAACGTGAATCCATGGAACATTCCATGCTGTGTAAGGATATACACCTGTTGTAACTTCCAGACAACCAGTTGCTGTTGAAACAACAGTAGGTTTGTTGATAGCAAGAAGAACTTCGTTAACTATCGGTGGAATACCACAACCGATACACATTCTGTGTCCTGCCGCTAAAGGCATTCTTCCATCATAAGGCTCCTGATGAGCCGCTAATTCTGATAAAACCTGTATATTAACTTTTTTTGCCATGATTACGCCCTCACTTGTAAGTATTCTACTAAAGAATCGCGTGTA
>JALVEZ010000062.1 GCA_027030405.1 Hydrogenothermaceae bacterium
CAGTGTGGAGTTCTCTTCCACCTAATCCATAAATATAGTTATGGATTAAAGGTCTATTTTGATTGTGGAATAATGAAGATGCCACATCCTTAAATAAAGGCCCGCCAATTCCATCAAAAGAATCCGCCCTATCAAATACGAGAACACCTTTTGCTTTTGATAATGCTTCTGATATTTCTTTTACAGGGAAAGGTCTGTAAAGTCTGATTTTAATACCACCAACTTTCTTACCCTGTTCTCTTAATGCATCAACAGCATCTTTTAATGTTCCGAAAGAAGAACCCATAGAAATTGCAATATATTCTGCATCTTCTGTTCTATATTCTTCAATAAATCCGTATTGCTTTCCGATTAATGATTCAAATTCCTGATCTACTTCTCTAACGATATCATAAGCTTTTAACATATCAACGTGCTGTTGATATCTACATTCTGTATAGTAGTCAGGCTGAGCTGTAGCACCATAAGTAACTGGCTTATCAAAATCTAATAAAGGATATGGGATTCTATGTATACCTGCAGGCCCAATAAAGTCTTGAACCGCCTCATCTGGTAAAAGTTCTACGTTTTCAATCGAGTGAGAAACAATATAACCGTCATAGTTAACTATAACTGGGATCATTGCTTTCTCAGAAATTTTAACTGCTTCAATAATATTGTGATATGCTTCCTGTGCATTTTCTGCAAACAGAGATATCCAACCTGTATCTCTTGTAAGCATTGAATCACTGTGGTCACAATGAATACTTAACGGTGCAGATAATGCTCTGTTAACATCAAGTAGAACTATAGGAACTCTCATACCAGATGCAACATAAAGGTTTTCAACCATATAAGCAATACCCGGGCCTGCTGAAGCTGTAACAACTCTACCACCAGCAGCAGCAGCACCAATACAAGCAGCCATCGCCGAGTGTTCCCCTTCAACTGATACCATCTCTGTATCAACTTCGCCGTTTGCAACATATTCTGCAAAAAATCCCATTAACTCCGTTTGAGGAGATATAGGATAAACTGCAGCAACATCAAAATTTATTTGTCTCATAGCTTCTGCTGCAGCTTGATTTCCTGTCAGTGCAACTATTTTTGTTGCCATTATTAATCCTCCTTAAAATTAGCCTTCTAATTCTTTTAATTTAACTTCCATTTCTGGAACCATTTCTATAGCATCATATGGACATTCCACTGCACAGATACCACAACCTTTACAGTAATCAAAATCCGTTTCATATCTTTCTTCTGGACTTGATGGGATACTATCATCTGGACAGAAAATCCAGCAAATTAAACAGTGTGTACATTTATCAAAATGCGTGATAGGTCTTAAAATTCTCCAAGACCCAGTATCATTTATCATACTTGAACCAGCTTCATCAACTATTGCACCTATAGGAATCTCATTCCATTTTTTTAACTCATAACCCATATATAATTCCTCCTTTTTCTTAAATTGGCTTATGCCTTGTAAACTTCTTCATAACCTCTTCTTAAAGCTTTTAAGTTTTGAGGTAATAAAGCTCTTAATTTTGAACTTGCTTCAAACGATTCTGTGATTTCCTGTTCCATTGAAGGATATTCTACTAATTCAGTAGCCTTAACTACTGCACCTAATACAGCTGTATTTGGAATATTTCTTCCGAATTCTTCTAAAGCAATTTTAGAAGCATCAACGATCCACAGTTCATTATTTGGAATTCCAAGAATCTGTCTTACTTTTTCTGGAGGGAAGTTAGTATTTATAACAAATACTGTATTATCATCAATTCCTGATACGATTATATCTTTAATAGTAAACATCAAAGATGGATCTGTAAGAATAACAAATTCTGGATGATCAACAGGAGCTCTTGTATTTATAGGATTTGTACTGATTCTTGTTGAAACTTTAACAGGTGTTCCTGATCTTTCAAGACCAAATTCAGGCATTGCCTGTCCGTATTTCCCTTCAATAATTGCGGCAGAGGCTAACATTTTTGCTGCTGTAACAGTCCCCTGTCCTCCTCTTCCATGGAATCTAATTTCTCTTGTGGCCTTTTCTGTTGCGGTTGTCATTGGTATAGACCTCCTCAAATTCTCTAATTTTTCAAACAGCGTTATATTAATATAACAGAAAATCTCAAAATAATAAACTATATCTTAACTTTACATTCAATTGCCTTTGATAAAGTAAAGTCATCAGCGTTTTCCAAAACCGCTCCAAATGGTAGCCCATAAGCTATTCTGGATACGACCACAGGTTTATTTTTGAGTAGATTGTAGATGTAAGTTGCAGTCGCTTCACCTTCTACCGTAGGGTTAGTTGCAAGAATCACTTCTTTAATGTTGTTTTTATCTACACGTTCCATAAGTTTTTGTATATTTAGATCTTCTGCAGTTATACCTTCTAAAGGAGATAATCTTCCTCCTAAAACGTGGTATAAACCAGAAAATTTTCCTGTTCTTTCTATGGCAAATGCATCAAAAGATTCTTCCACAACACATATTGTTGAACGATCTCTTTCCTCATCGGAGCATACATTACAGATTTCGTTCTCAGTATATAAGCCACATTCTGGACATGGATGAATCTTATCTAACATATTTAACAATGTTTTGATTATGTCGATGGCTTCTCCTCTCGGGATTTCAAGAAGATTAACGGCCAGTCTCTGGGCAGACTTCTCCCCATACCCTGGAAGTTCTGATATCTCTTTTATTACCTTATCTAAAAGTTTTGGAACAATTTCTTCGTTCATTTAAAATAAACCACCTAAATTCCCTAAGTTTGATGGAAGTCCTGATGCCTCCTGCATCTTTTCTGCCATAACCTCTTTTGAACGTGCCTGTGCCTCATTCATTGCAGATATCAAAAGATCAGTTAACATCTCTTTATTCTCTGGCTTTAATAAAGATTCATCTATATCTAAATCTAAGACTTCTCCCATACCATTTACAGTGATTTTTATCATACCACCGCCTACTTCAACTAGAATTTTTTCATTTCTAAGCTCTTCCTGAGCTTTTTTAACATTCTCTTGAATATTCTTAAACTGTTTCATCATTTCTGCTATGTTTCCAAAATTAAACATTTATTCCTCCTTATAACTGATAATTTTTCCTTGAAATAGATCTAATATTTTATCAACTGCTTCATCACGCTTTTTTGTTTTTGACTTTTTTTCCATTTTTTGTGTTGTTGTTTTGATTTCTATTGGTTTTGGAAAGTATTTTTGAATAATATTTAATTTCCCATTTATTACGTGGGCAAGTGTTTCATCAGCATTAAAAATAAATTTATCTTCTTTTTCTTCTATCTTAACTTTTTTTAAAGTTGAAGCAACGATTCCTCCTGCTTCTTTTCCTGCTTTCAGTATAGCTTTTGATAGATCAAATGTTTCTTCTTTTTTGGTTTCAGTTTTTTTCTCAGTCTGCTTAGTTTTAGATTGTTCAGGTGAAGCAGTCTGGATATTCCCTGACTTGATCATTTTTATTACTTCTGAAAGAGGTTTAAGATCTTTAACATACTGAAGTTTTAAAACTGCCAGCGTATAAATATTTTTAGGATTGAAAGAGGCTTTTGCTTCAGAATAAGCCTTTTCAAAAATTGATTGTATATAAATCAGATCCTCTATATTCTCCTCTTTTCTACTTAAAACTTTCTCAACAAGTTGATTGTGTATATTATTCAGAACCTGTTTCCAGAAAATGTTTAGATCGCTTCCTTCTTTATCAAGTGTAATTATAGTTTTTAAAAGTTCCTGAATATTTTTTTGTTCTAAATTCTTCATAAAATCAGAAACAATACTCTTTGGAACAATTCCTAACATCTTTTCAACACTTTCAACGGTTATTTTACCTTCTCCAAATGTAACAGCCTGATCAAGTAAACTTGCAGAATCTCTAACTCCTCCTTCACTTTCTTCTGCAAGAATTTTAAGTGCTTCTTCTTCATAAGGAACATTTTCTTTTTCTAAAATCTCTTTCATTAATTTTAAAATCTGAGAAACATTTGGCTGTTTAAATAAAAATGTCTGACATCTCGATTTAATAGTGTCAGGTATTTTATGAAGTTCTGTTGTTGCAAGAATAAAAATGTTTCTTGGAGGTGGCTCTTCTAAGGTTTTTAAAAGGGCATTAAACGCTTCTCTTGTAAGCATATGTGCTTCATCAATTATATATACTTTATATCTTCCTTTTATCGGTGCATATCCGATATTATCCCTTAGATTCCTTATGTCATCAATTCCCCTGTTGGATGCAGCGTCTATTTCATATAAATCTGGAAATGAACCTTTTTCTATTTCTAAACAGTTTTCACATTTATTACATGGTTCTGAGGTTATTCCTTTTTCACAATTTAAACATTTTGCAAGTATTCTTGATATTGTTGTTTTTCCAATTCCTCTTGAACCTGCGAAAATGTAGGCATGAGAGACTCTATCCAGATCGATGGCATTTTTCAATGTCTGGACTATAGGCTCCTGACCTATTACCTGACTAAAATCTTTTGGTCTATATTTTCTTGAAAATGCTTCGTAAGACAATTTATTTACTCCGATTTATTTAATCTTTTTAAGGATAAAAATTTAATTTTTTAAAGTATCCTTAATATTCAATCTTTACATTCTAAATTTTAAGCCAAAATCTAAATTTTACAAACATTTACAGATCAGATAACACCACTTTTTAGTATGTCGTGTAGATGTATAATTCCAATCGGTTTTCCGTTTTCAACGACAGGTAAAACAGTTATATTGTATTTTTCCATTATTTGTAATGCTTCTACAACAAGTTTATCTTTTGTTATGGTTTTTGGATTTTTTGTCATTGGCTTTTGTGTCAAGCATTTATCGATACTTCCACCAGACTGTATAAACCTTCTAATATCTCCATCTGTAAGAATACCTACTAACTTTCCTTCGTTATCAACAACAAGGGCAGCTCCGAATCCTTTCTCTG
>JALVEZ010000063.1 GCA_027030405.1 Hydrogenothermaceae bacterium
TTAAAAGTAGAAGTTGTGTAATTCATTGAAGAATATAAAAGAAGAAGCGAACAATTCATTGCACCTGACCGCTATTCCGCTGCGCTCCATAGCGGCAGGTGAATTCTGACGTTAGCCTTTTATATGAGGTATCAGCTATGCATAGAAAAGATATTATGTCATCACTTGCATATGTTTCTTATACTCCACTTAAAGAAATAAAAGGATATGCGAAGAAAAATAAACATTCTAATATTGAAGATGCATATGAAGATTTATTACTAGATGTTTTGGTAAATTGTTTTGACTGGAAACCAATTGATAAAAAAGATATTAACCATAATAGTTCTTATCATAAGAATGATGCGGAATTGAAATTTTTTTATGGCCCAAATGATTATATGGTTCTGAAGGACAATAAATGGTCTAATATGAATTCAGTTAAATTTACTCCTGATATAGTAACAAAAGATTGTAATAATAATTATTATTTAATTGAAGTTAAAAGAATTTATAAAAATTCTGCCAAGAACTATCCTGAAAAAAAATATTTTCGAAGCCATGATTATGATTATTTGTATTGTGAATCACAACGATTGAACTACGGATTAGAAAATAGCGCAATTCATACATGGTCAACGGATCGGGGCGAACATTATTTATGGTATGGTGGTCCATTTTTACTAAGCCAAAACAACACGTTTAGTCTGGGCTGGTGGCAAGAAGGACAAATTTGGTGGGACTTAAATAGGTTACTTTACATTAAAAATAACCTTGATAGTAAATACCATCTATATCTGGTTGGTTTTGTAGAAAATCCAGAAACTCCAAATATAAGTCGGGAGTTTTTTACATCTAATTTTTCCAATAAATTAACAAACGTTATCGAGCACTTCAAGAAATCATCAGTAGAATATATTTATAAAGATTATAATAAAAAACTACAAAGAAATTTTAAGCAAAAAATGAATAAATATCGGTTAAGCATACTATTTCCAGATCAGGCTGACATCTGGGCTACTTTTTTAATAGAAATTCAATAAATTGGCTAACAAGCGGGTGCACTTGACCGCTATTCCGCTGCGGCCTTCGGCCTTGCTCCATAGCGGCAAGTGACCCTGGACGTTGTGCAAAAATGATTTTTTCAGGAGTTTTAATATGAATAACAAAGATGAGAAAAAACGGGAAGAGGAAAAGCAGGAAGATAAAATTAAGGAATTAGCAGCATATTTTAAACAAGCGGTATTGGATGATAATCAAAAAGTACTAGTAATAATAGGAGCAGGTTGTTCAGCCGAGGCCGGTATAAAGACCTCACAACAAGTTATTGATGAGTTAGATTTTGGTTTCCAAAAAGAAGAAATCCTTGGAATTTTAAGACAACAAAATTTAGAAATCCCATTTGATGATATTCCGATGGAAGCCTATTTATCAGCCTATAAAGAAATATTCGGACCAGCTTGGGAGGACATTGATTCCAAGTTACGTGAATTTTTCCCAGATCGAGAAAATGTTAATGTAGCCCCACCTCCTTTGTGCTATTGCTTATTGGCACATTTAATGAAATATGATTTTGTACACTCCATTATTTCATTAAATTTTGATGAATTATTAGAACAAGCTCTTGATGATTCTTTAGGTATTGATGGATATAAAATCGTTTCAAGTAGATCAGCTTTTGGTAGAATTAGAGACTTAGAGTTATATGACGAAACAAAAGTGCTTTACAAACCTCATGGTACTATAAGTCATCCGATGACCCTGAGGGCAACTTGGGAAAAAGTAAATAGACTTGATGATGAAAAAATTGAAGTACTTAAAAATATCTTAGAAAAACATTCAATTTGGATATTTGTCGGATATAAATTTAATGATTTGGATATCACACCTCTTTTTTCATATGTAGCTCAACGTCACAAAAAACTTAGAATATGGTTTGTCAATACAGATCGTTCTAAACGTTTATTACACTCTGATAATTTAACTATAAAAAATAGAAAAATAAAACAATTATTATCAAATAATTTTAGAGAAGATAATGCATTAAAGGAAAATAATAAAGATAATCTAATTAAACATTTTATACGTATTAAAAGCAACAAATTTTTTAGAGAATTTATAAAGCACTTATTTAGTGACCTTGAATTTTCTTATTATAGAAAAGGATATGGATATAGGATATTAGATATTTTATATGAACATGGTTTAAGTTTAAATTTAGAAAAAAGAATAATATATAGAATCTTTTTGTATTCTTTAATTACAAAAGGCAAATTTGCAGATAATTCTTTAATACAGTTTACTGAAATAAGAAATCTTTTACGTTTAAAGGCCAAATCTTATAGGAGAAATAATTGTAATAAAGATTTAATAAGAGTTCTCAATGAATCACTAGAAAAATTTAGATCGATTTTTAAACCATTTATTTTAAAACAAAAACAAGGAATAAATACGATTTATTATCTTAAATATAGAAAAAATTTATTTAAAAAATTAACTAGCCATCTAATTATGCAACTTCCAAATGGCAAAAGAGAAATAGAAGAGAATGTTGAAAAAAAATTATTTAAGTTATTAAAAGGTCTATGGGAAGAAACTGATATTATATTACCTTCGGCATCACATAGTATTCCATTTGTATTCTCTTCCCATAACAGTAGTATTATTTGCGACCTAAAAGGCTTATTTGACCATACCGATAAAATTATGGAACGTTTAATGAACGTCAATGGACCAATAAAAGAATTAAATATAGTAGCAGAAACAGGTAGTTGGTTAACTGATTATTTCGACAATAGAAATATAAAAGAATTAAGTAACCTACAAATTAAACTAATTATTACTAATCCTTCCTGTGATATAGCTGATAGTTACCACAAAGATAACCAACAGAAAATTATCAAAAAATTAAAAGAAATAACTAAAGAATCAATCCAGATCAAATACTTGCCTTTTTATGAGAATTCACGCCATATGACTCTGTCAATACCTAACAAAGAAGGTATTTTTTTTATAAGGGAAGCAAAATCTCCTTTTATCACCCCAATCTATATAAAAGAAAGTGATTTTGAACAGATGAACCAATTTTTTAATATGTTGTGGGAAAAACGAGCAACTACCGATGTGTGCGAAACTACCGATGTGTGCACAACAAGTGGGTGCACTTGACCGCTATTCCGCTGCGGCCTTCGGCCTTGCTCCATAGCGGCAAGTGACCCTGGACGTTAACTGTATTATAAATCTATGTATAGATATAAAATCAATAAATTGTATTTTAATGATGGAAATGTCATAGAACCTGGCTCTCTGACAGTGATTGTAGGGCCAAACAATTCTGGCAAAAGCAGAATCCTTAAGGATATTAAGTCGATTACGACAGAACAAAATCCTAGGACATTAATAATAAAAGATGTTGACTTCACTTTACCTTCAACTGTCAAAGAATTGACGGATGCATACAAAATACAACCTGTTAAAGATAAAAATAACAACTTATATCTTCGTACCTTGTCGGCTAATTTATCAGGTCAGCACAACATACCCGTTCCGTTTGGCTGGGAACAATCATGTCAGAGTTGGCTAGAAACAAAAAATGAAAATACCAAAAAGCAATTTAGTTCTTGGTTTGGGAATTTCTTTGTCGCTTTATTTGAAACGGAAGAAAGGCTCAAAGTTATCAAAGAAACACAAAGTTCTGATATAAGAGAAAATGTAACAAACCTTCTTCAGGCATTTTACAAGGAAGGAATACCAGCCGAAAAAGAACTCAGGAATTATGTTAGAAGTGCATTTAATATTGATATCCGGCTTGACTTTTCATCTTTACAAAAAATATTGTTTAGGGTTGGAGAAAATCTTGATGGAGCGCCTACAGATCCTCGAGAAGCTTTATCATACTATGAGAACAAAGAAAAACTTGATGCACAGGGCGACGGTATTAGGAGTTTTGTTGCTACAATTTTAGTCGTACAAGTGGGTAAAAGACCAGTTTTGTTGTTAGATGAACCAGAAGCATTTTTACACCCTCCTCAAGCATATAGATTGGGGGAGTTGCTAGCTGAATGGGCTAACGATAATCGGCAAATTATAGTTGCTACCCATAGTGTTGATTTCTTAAGAGGTGTTATAAGTAAACGACAAGATGTAAATCTTGTAAGAGTAGACCGCATACGCAACAGTAATATAATAAATGTGCTTGAAAGCAAGGAGGTTTTAAAGATAGCGACAAATCCTCTGTTGTCATCAACAAGAATGTTGGATGCTTTATTCTACAAAGGTGTAATCGTTGTTGAATCTGATGCTGATTCAATTTTTTACCAAAGGATAGCGCGTCAAAATGAACACGCCGACAATATTCATTTTACTCATGCACATAACAAACAAACTATTTCAAAAGTGCTTCCTCCATATAGA
>JALVEZ010000064.1 GCA_027030405.1 Hydrogenothermaceae bacterium
CTCAAAAAATGAAATTTCTTGTTGAAAAAGAAAGATTAGAAGCTGAAAGAAAAAGAGTTGAAGCTAAAGGTATAGCAGACGCAAACAAAATCATTGCTGGCTCACTCACGAAAGAATATTTAACTTGGAAATTTATTGAAAATATAAAATCTTACGCAGAAGGTGATAACAATACTGTTATTTTACTACCTTACGATGAAAATCTAACACCGATAATAAATTTACCAAAACCAAAAGGTGTAAAATAAAAAATTTGCAAATAGATTTAAGCAAATTTATATTATTGAGAGATAGTTAATAAAACTAAAAAGGAAATATATAATGGCGACAGAAAGTTTTTTCTATCATATAAAATTTACAAATAAGGATGAAAGAGAATTAAAGCAACTTATTGAAGACCTTATTCTATCAAAAAATGGATATGAAATTTCGCAAGAAGACTTACAAAAAATTAAAGAAAAAGAAAAAAAGAGTGAAAAAGTTCTATCTGAATGGATAAAAAATTTATAGTTTTTGTGTCTTTATCAAAATTAATAAAATCTTTAGATAAAGATAAAATTTTAAAAATACTTTCAACTTTCCAATCTTCAAAAGAACCAGATGTTCAAACTTTTTTATTTGATCAAGAAAAAAAGGATTCGTTGGCATTAAATTTTGAGATCAGAGATAGAAGCAGAACTTATCTATGGATAGATACTTTGAACAATGAAGTGGTAGCATATTTTTCAATAGCCATTGATATTATCCAGATAGAAGGTTTAAGTAAAAATTTACAAAAGAAAATAAATAAAGGATTTTTACCAGCAGAGGAATTTATTTTTTCATATTTGATAGGTCAGTTAGGCAGGAATGAAAGATATAATAGAAGTTATATAACAGGAAAAGAAATATTAACTTATTCATTGGCGAAAATCAAAGAGGCAAAAAATATAGTTGGTGGTCGTTTAGTAGTTATTGATATAAATAATGTATACCAAAAACCAAAATTACAAAAATTTTATGAAGAATTTGGATTTAAAAAACTCAAACAAATAAATAAATCTTTAACAAGATATTATCTAATTTTGAAGTAAGAAAGGAGAAAATAAATAAAATGGCAAAAAAGAAAGGTTTAGTTGTAGAAAGGGAAGCACAGTTAATCGGAGTATATCTTTTTGATGAAGGAAAGAAATACCGAGGAATTCCACGGGGAAAACTCAAAAAGAAAACCAAAATATACGCAGGGGATTATGTTTCAGGGGAAGTTGCTGACTCTGAAACATTTGTAATAGAAGAAGTAGAAGAAAGAAAGAATGTTTTAATAAGACCACCTATAGCAAATGTAGATGTGGCAATTGTTGTTGAAACAATAAAAAATCCAGATTTTAATAACTTCTTTTTGGATAATCTTCTAGTGGTTTACGAAAGAGTTGGAGTAGAACCTGTTATCGTTTTTAACAAGATGGACTTATTAGATGAAGAAGGACTGAAAGAGTTAGAAAAATGGACTGAAATTTATCAGAATGCAGGATATGAATTAATAAAAGTCAGTGCAGAAACAGGGGAAGGCATCCAAAAAATAAAAGATTTTGTCAAAGGGCAGATATGTATTTTAGCTGGCCCGTCAGGTGTCGGAAAAAGTTCTATTCTTTCTAAACTGACTGGAGAAAAACTTAAAATAGGTGAAGTAAGTAAAAAGCTTAAAAGGGGTAAACATACAACAACAGGTGTAAAACTTATTCCTTTTGGCGAAAAATCGTGGATAGGTGATGCACCTGGATTTTCAAGGGTTGATGCTCTTTCATTTGTTAAGAAAAATGATATCAAAAACTATTTTAGAGAATTTTTAAGATACCAGTGTAAATTTCCTGACTGCACACACACGAAAGAGCCTGGATGTGCAGTAAAAGAAGCAGTTAAAAACGGTGAGATTTCCTGTGAAAGATATAAAAGTTATTTAAAAATGATAAAAACATTTATAGAAGACTTGAAAGAAATTTGCCCGTAGCATAAAGATAGTTTCTATTAAAGTAGTTTTTGTATAAAACGATATAAATAGAATTCTAAAATAACATAATTATAATTATTTATATGAAATAACATTGGAGAAAATTTATGCCTTTAAGACTTATAGAAGCGGTTATTCCGAAACAAAAAAAAGATGAAATTGAAAAACTTTTTGATATGGAAGGAATTGTTGATTACTGGCGGGAAGAACTGTATGAAGACAAAACCATATACAAAATTTTAGTTAAAACTGAATATTCAGAAAAACTTATAGATAAACTATCAAGAAAATTTCAAAAAGATGAAAGATTCAGGATAACAGTTTTAGATGTAATAGCCACACTTCCAAAAGTTGAAGATGAAGAACCAAAAAAAGAAACCAAGAAAAAGAAGACCATAGGAAGGTTAAGGGTAAGTAGGGAAGAACTGTATGCAAACATTTCTGCGTCTGCCAATTTAAACTATATATACATCAGCATGGTTGTATTATCTACGATAATTGCTGCATTTGGCTTAATCACAAATAACACTGCAGTAATAATCGGTGCAATGGTTATAGCACCATTATTAGGCCCTAATATTGCAATTGCACTTGCTACTGTTTTAGGTGATGTTGAACTGGAGAAAAAAGGATTTATCACAGGATTGGTTGGTGGGTTGATTGCTTTTTTCCTTGCTGTCCTATTTGGACTATTTTTAGATGTAAATCCTGAAGTGGAAGAGATAAAAAGAAGAATTTATGTAAGTTTTGCAGATGTTGTAATAGCCATGGCATCTGGAATAGCAGGTGTTTTAGCTTTCACCACAGGGGCATCTGTCAGCCTTGTCGGTGTAATGGTTGCTATTTCACTTTTGCCACCTTTGGTAACCTCTGGACTTCTTTTTGGAAGTGGGTATCCTCTCCATTCGTTAGGTGCAATGCTATTATTCCTTGCAAACTTTGCAAGCCTTAATCTTGCAGGAGTAATAACATTCACTATTCAAGGTGTAAGACCAAAAAGTTGGTGGGAAGAAAAGAAAGCAAAAGTTTACAGAAAAAAGTCCATAATAATGTGGATGATACTACTTTCTTTATTGATACTTGCCATTTATTTAGAACATAAATACATTACAATCCAATAATTTCTATTATAATTTAATCAAATAAAAAAAAAGGAAAAAATCTTGGAAAAAGAAAGCAGAAAAGTAGTTCTCATCGGCTTAGGATTCTTTGGAAAAGAACTTTTAAAGGCTTTAAAAGATAACTGGGAAGTTATAGTTATAGATCTAAAAGAAGAAAAATTTAAAGAGATTGAAGATGAATATAAAGAAAATGTTCAGTTCCTACAAGGTGATGCAAGTAGTGTTCTTACATGGAAGAAACTGAATTTAGAAGAAATAAAATATGTAGTTTCCACAGTAAAAGATCTTGATGTAAATTTAGAAGTTTGCAGAATAATCAGAGATGTTTTTAACTTAGACATAAATATTATTATTCTTTTATTTGAATCAAATTTAGAAAAAGAGATTAAATTTCAGGAATACAAGGTTTTCTTAGTAAAGCCTGTCGAGTTAATAAATAACATAATTCTCCATATCTTAGAAAAAAATTATGCAAAAGCTGTAAATATAGGTTTTGGGAAAGGTGAAATTATAGAAGTTCCTATCCTTGCAAAATCACATCTTGTTGACAGAAAACTTAAATATCTAAAACCTACAAAATGGAGAATAGCTGCCATCTACAGAGGAGATCAGCTTATAATTCCATCAGGAGATACATATATAAAAGTTGGTGACAGGGTTATTCTGATCGGAGACCCTAAAGTTTTAGAAAATTTAGTAAACATACTAATAAAAGGTGTACCGCAGTTTCCTCTACAATTCGGAAGTGACATAATAGTTCCTGTAAACGAAAAATTTAAAAAGTCTGTTGAAGAAAGTATATATTTTTACAAACATACAAAAGTTCAAAAATTTGTAGCCGTTCCTTATAAAAATAGAATTTCTCAGGAATTTGAAAAAGAACTCAAAGAAAAAATTCAAAATATAGAAATCGGTAAAAGAATAAGAAATATAAAAGATTTACTAAAATATAGAGAGAAGGCAGGATTATATGTTATCCCGTATATCCATTTGGGATTTTTTGAAAAGAAAAAAATAAAACATTTTTTTAGGCAAACGAAACCTTTCTTACTTTCCCACGACACTGAAAATTACAAAGAGATAATAATATCTTTGAACTCCCCTGACCCTGCTTTTATTTTAGAGATAGGAATAGAACTATCAAGGATGTTCTCCCTTTCTTTCAGAGTTGTTTTCGTAGCACTTCCTAAAGAACTTAGAGGTGAAGAAGAAAATAAAGAGATAGAAGAAAGGCAGAACATAGTCTCAGATTTTGAAAACATCTATAAAAAAAGTATAAA
>JALVEZ010000065.1 GCA_027030405.1 Hydrogenothermaceae bacterium
AAAGGATGTGATCTTGCCACCTCCCGCTCCCGTACCCACGCCTCCATTTTGGGGAAGAAGGGAGCTATCCATCGATCCAGATATCGCCTACGAGTGGATCAACAAGCGGCTTTTATTTAAGCAGCGCTGGGGGTATAAATCTAAAGGTATGAGCAAAGAGAAATACCAAAGGCAATTGGAAGAAAAGGTGATCCCGGCCTTCGAGCGCTTGCGAAGAGAGCTAAAAGATATTTTCGAGCCCACACTGCTCTATGGCTACTGGCCGGTGCGCAGAGTCGACAACGAGCTCTATGTCTTCGGTACCGAATTTGGCTGGCAAAAGGACGAGGACGCCAACCGCGAGCCCATCGAAAATATCATAGGCGACGCTATCGAGATCTTCACATTTCCAAGGCAGCGCAAGAAGCCGCATCGATGTATCGCCGACTACTTTCACGATGATCGCATGGATGTGTGTGCCTTTACCTGTGTGAGTGCTGGGAGCCGCTTTAGCGAATATGAAGGGGAGCTTTTCAAAGCTGGCAAATACCATGAGTACCACCTGGTGCATGGCCTCAGTGTGGAGCTGGCAGAAGCCTTGGCCGAAGTGGTGCATAAGCAGATACGCATAGAGCTTGGGATCTTAAGAGGTGAAAAGCCGGATCTAAGAGATGTGAAAATGACAGGCTACCAAGGCGCACGCTACTCCCCCGGCTACCCAGCCTGCCCCGATCTGGAGCTCAATCGTCATATTTTTAATCTCTTGCGTCCTGAAGAGTATGGTATCGAGCTGAGCGAAACATTCCAGATCCATCCCGAACAATCCACCTGCGCCATCGTGGTGCATCATCCAGAGGCGAGGTATTTTAATGTGTAGTAAGGAATAATAAATATGGCAATATTAAGAGAATTAGTTAAAGTTAATGAGCAGCTAAATGTAAGGACGGAAGTAGTTGGTGATTATTGTTTCGATAAAAATTATTTTCAAATTAGAACATAATAAGGCTGGTGATACTAATAGAACAGAAGGTCAAAAACAAAATATACAAATTGATAAGAAAATGGCTGCTGAGTTAATAAATCTATTAAATCAATTTGTTAATAAATCATAGTATAACTTATCAAAGCGCATGAAGGAGAAATATTATGACAAAGAAGGACTTTAGGGAAAGGATAGGGCAACTACTTGAAGAAGATATATCTGGCTTATCTACGTGGGAAGAAAAAATCTCATATGTCCGACAAGTACTTGTTGAACTTGATAAAGAACATGGATATAATGAATCAAACAAAGGAAAGTCATGGAGTGATGATGAACTTCGTTTGATTTTGCAACTTCCTCCAACTAAAGAAAATATTATGAAGTTAGCAAGGGCCTTTAAAAGAGGCTATGGAAGTATCGAACAAATTTATAGATGGGCGGCTGAAGATAAAAAAACTGTCCAACAAAAAAGACCAAACGATGCTTTCATCCAACAAATTAAAAGGATTGCAACGGAAGTTGGTTGGAGAGCAACGTAGCCTTTAAAAATATAAATATCTTAAAATATCTATCTAAAAATTTTTTTTGAAGCGATTGTAATCCTATCATTAGTACTAATACTAATAGAAATTTAAAATGATGCTACAAAAAGTATCATATTCTAAAGATGTAGATATTTATAATTTTTAGGTATACTTATTATAATTTTAATTATAGGAATATAGAATGCTTGCGATAGAAAAACGCATCAATTTAATAAAACAGATTGAATGGGGTGATATTGATGGTTTGTATGATCCTAATCTCTTAAATTATTTTATTGATTTAAATTACTGGAATGGGATTGTAGAAAAAAACATATTTTATATCATTGGTAGAAAAGGTACTGGTAAATCAGCTATTTATCAATGGATAAAAGCCCGAGAAAATGATACTGGTATATTAGTATCCAATTTATCATTTAAGCAATTTCCTTTTGAAAAATTATTATCATTGGATGATGATAATTATTCAGCACCTAACCAATATCAGAGTATATGGCGCAATATTATTTTATCTGAATTTGCAAGGCTTATTGTCCTTGATCAAAGCAATTCACCCACTGCTGAATATCACGAATTAAAAAGATATGTAAATTTTTATTTTGGAAACGATTTAATAGACGTTCATAAGAAAGTTACTGAACAGACAACTAAGACACAAACAGGATTAAAAAAAATAGTTTCTATTCTGTTTGAAGATTCTGAACAAAAGAAAATTGAAAACAATTATAGTAATGTAACTATTGCAAATGCCAGATTAGAGAATATAGTTCTGAGCTATTTAGTTCGTAATTGTTCAAATACATATTTGATTCAATTTGACCAACTGGATGACAATTATAATCAATATACTAACAAAGAGGCATTCTTTAATTGTATTATAAGCCTATTTAAGGTCGTTTATGATTTAAATCAACAGCTAAGGCAGAAACAAATTCCTTCAAAGATTATAGTATACCTGCGTTCTGATATATTCTATCAACTACATCAAAGAGATGCTGAAAGTGCCCGATGGGATGATTTCCTTTTTTATCTTAATTGGGCTATTATTTCAAGGTCCGACTGGCGAGATCCTTTACTGTTAAAATTGCTTAATAAAAGAATAACATCATCTATAAGCGAACTTTCATCTGAGGCTAATCCTTTTTATTATCTTTTTGATAATAATATAGTTAAACTTAAAGATTTTGGAAAATACAAAAATGTATTTAGGTATATGGTCGATCGTTCATTTCATCGACCAAGAGACTTAATTCAGTTTTCAAAGAAAATTCAAGAGCAGGTAAAGACACAACTCACTTACAAGGAAGTAAAAAGTGCTGAGCGGTATTATTCATTATGGCTGTTATCAGAATTGGAAAATGAAATTGCTTATCGATTTCCAGATATAGAGATTCTTTATGAGTTTCTAAGACTTTTCGGTAAGAGCCATTTTTCTTTTAAAGATTTCAGAGACAAGTATAAAAAATACATTTCAAAAATAGGTATTGACGAAGAAGAGTTGATTCATTTGCTTTATGATACAGGAATGGTCTTAAATCTTGATGTAAGAAGTCATCCATATGAATTTTACTCTATTATTCGTAACGAAAGATCTCGCTTCAATAGAGACTTGCAGATTGTTTTACACCGAGGAGTCTGGAGCGGATTAAGTGCAGCACGATTCATGAAAAGATAATAAATAAAGATAATAAATAATAAATAATTTCCTAACAAATGGGTGCACTTGACCGCTATTTCGCTGCGCTCCATAGTGCTAAGTGGCCCTTGATCGTTAAAAGATAGAAAGGTAAGTACATGGTAGATATTTTACAAGATGATATTTCAAAAGTGATTGAAAATTCCAATATAAAAACATTTGGGATAATAATTTATACTGATGAAAATCCAAACATAGTTAAACTATTGCGTGATGAAGATAATTGGAAAGCCCTAAGTAAGGCATCTGGAGAGAAATTTTTTATTTTTTCAATTAAACCCAAAAAAGGCTACATGGAATTCCCTGATTCATCACCTGGAGTAATACAGTTCTTAATACCAATTTGGAAAGAACCAGACGAAAACAAAAAATTATTTGAATACTTGAATATTAAAGATTCCAGGGAACTCCCTTTATTTGTAGTTTTTACAAAAGTTGATGAACATTTGTTGTATAAAAGTATGCCAATTGATGAATCGGACCCATATAAAGCATTAGAACAACTGAGAAATATTTTTTATCAAATTAGAGATATTGCGGATAGCATACATTCGAAATACCAAGAGCATGAAGCTCAGGTTCATGATAAAATAGCATCTGTACTACAAAAGAATAATGCTTGGAAAAAATTGAAAAGTATTGATAATCTCGTTAAATTAGTAAAAAGATATACGACAATCTTTTAACAGATCATTGGATAGAAATATTTGACTCTACGGCTCAAATATTTCTCAACTTGATTGTTATCATAATAAGAAATAGGGCTATGATTAAAAAAACTTGGTTGTAAAAAAGCAAAAGGGGTCAGGGCTCAACTTTTATCTTGGTTTGCTACCATAGCTTACAATATTTTCACATTCAAAAAGAATAAATTGGATATAATATATAATATTTGATAATATAATATAATATAGAAGCAATTATTGAGGAAAATATTTGTTTCTGAGCCTTAAATATTGCAAGGCTCAGCCGTGATATTTTGAAATTTATCAGATGTTTGATATACTTTGGATATACAAAAGAGTTGGAGTATATTATGATTGTAACAATTTCAAAATGGGGCAACTCGCAAGGATTAAGACTTCCAAAAGATGTGATGAAAGAGTTAAACCTATCAATTGGAGACAAAGTAAAATTTTTTATTCAAAATGATAAAATCATATTAGAGCCAGTTAAAAAGACAA
>JALVEZ010000066.1 GCA_027030405.1 Hydrogenothermaceae bacterium
TCAACTTTTATCTCTATTAAATCTATATCTGTTCGTTCACCGTAAGCAATCTTTTCTAAAAATCCTCCTAAAATTGGACTTGGTGGATGCAGTATGAAAGATGTCATTCTTCTACCAACAGTTACGGCAGGAACAACAACTTCATTGGCTCCTAAAAGTTTCATTTTTTCAGCTGCCCCTTCGGTGGTTGCTGTGGCAAAAATATGAAAATGCTCTTTGTCAGGTCTTATCAATCTTGCCGTAACAATAACTGATAAATCCTGAGTATTTTCTTCAAACGCAGTAACCAGACCTTTAGCCCTTTCGATACCAACTCCAAGTAAAACAGCTCTCTGGTGTGGTTCTGCTATTACATAAAACTCTACGCCAAAATTTCTTATTTCCTGTTCCAAATTTTTATCTGGTTCTATAACGACAAACTTAATTTTTCTTTGTCTGAGATTTTTCATAACCTCTTTAGTTATCTCATTAAAATTACATATTATGTAGTGTCCGTATAACTGTTCCATTTTTTTATACATCCTCCATTTTCTAAAAATTTCTTCTATATTACTCTGAGCAAAAACATTAACAGTTGCTGCAAGACCGTATAAATAGGCAAGTGGAAACGATATCATGATAAATATTGTGATAAATAAACGGTTTGCAGTAATATTCTCTGTATAACCTTCTGTATATCCTACAGTGGAAAAAGTGATAACTGTGTGAAAAAGATAGTTCAGGACAGATACGCCATCGCTTTTATGATTTATTATCATAAGTCCTAAAACACCGACCATTGTGAAGAATATAACGGTCATTAATGGGAACCTTAATTTTGAAAGGATTTCATAAAACTGTTCTTCGTAAATTGCTCTGAAGTTTATGGGTTTGACATTTCCGTAATGGGGAATCTGTTTCTTTTTTCTTTTTTTCAATCTGATACCTTAGAAATTTTTAAGTAAGTTTTCAAGTTTTTCCTCTTTTCTCTCACTTTCCAATATATTTAGCACATACTTTCCTAATATGTCAAACTCTATATTTACTATGTCATTTTGCTTTCGAAACTGTAAATTAGTTGATTGTATCGTGTGTGGAATTATATTCAGGGAAATAATATTTCCTTTTATTTCATTTATTGTAAGACTTATTCCATCTATTGCGATTGATCCTTTCGGAATAACAAGTTTTTTGTATTCTTCAGGAAATGATATTTGAAACTCTGTGTGTTCTCCTTTCTGGATGATGGAATGTATTCTGCCTGTGGTATCCACGTGTCCCTGAACAATATGCCCACCTAATCTATCTGACAGTCTTAATGCCCTTTCGAGATTCAAGTAGTCTCCAATTTTGAGGTATTTTATATTTGATCTGTTTATAGTTTCCTGTGAGACATCAAACTTAAACTGATTTTCTCCAATTTCTGTAATCGTCAAGCATATTCCATTTATTGCTATACTATCTCCAACTTTGGAATCTTCTAAAACTTTTTCAGCTTCGACGGTTATTTCTAATCCACCGACTTTGGATTGTATATTTTTAAGTTTCCCAACTTCTTCAATCAGCCCTGTAAACATCTTTCACCATTCTTTTGTTCGTATATTATATACGGTTTCATTTATATCATATCCCATTAACTTCTTCAAACTATATATCTATCATTATTTGTAAAATTAAAACGAAAGCTTTTTTAAAGATTCTGGTAGAATTTATCTGTAAATTTATAATTTAAGAGTGTTAAAATGAAATTTAAAATAGATTTAAGTTTAATTTTATTAATTTTAATCGTAATAAGTGGATATTGTAAGGAAGAATTTTTTTTATATCCTAAATATAAAGAATATTTAAAGAAAAAAGACATAACTGTATTAGAAAATTTCTTTTTTAAAGCTGATACAAAAAAGAAAATTGTAGTTTTGAGTTTTGATGATGGTCCATCAAAGAATGGACATGATTTGATACAAATTTTAACTAAATATAAAGTTCCTGCTGTCTTTTTTCTTATTACTAAAAAAATTAATAGATATAATATAGTTCCTTACAAATCAAGTCTTTTCAGTTTGGGAATTCATACTTACAACCATTTAAACTATGATAAATTGACTTATAAAGAAATAAATACAGATATGGAAAAATCCTTACAAATTTTTAAAAAATTTAAAATTCAAACTTACTATTTTAGACCTGCATACGGAGTAGCTAATAAAAATTTGGTGAATGTATTACATCACTATTCTCTAAAAGGAATTTTATGGTCGTTAGATTCTCTGGACTGGAAAATATCAAATCAGAAAGAAATTATAAATAATGTGATTAGGAATGTATCTCCTGGTTCAGTAATATTAATGCACGAAACAAGGACAAAACCACAAACATTAGAAATTATAATAAAAAAATTACAAAAAGAAGGATATGAAATTGTATCTTTACAACAACTTTTAAACTATCCTTCTAAATATCCATTTTAAGTTATATTTATTTTTTACTTTTAGAACTTAAAATCTCCATCACTTTTGATAAACAATAAAGATAATCCAAATCGTTATCTTCGTTCTCATAAGTTAAGTCCAGTGATTTTTCTAAATCTCTATTTTTATCTATTTCATAACGTATATCATTATATTTACCCCTAACATAATTTAATGGTGTATGACCATATTTATCTCTAGCATTAACATCAGCACCTTTTTTTATTAAATATTTGATTACATCTAAATATCTACAATCGGAGTAATGCAATGGGGTTTTACCATAATCATCTTTAGCATTAACATTAGCGCCTTTTGATATCAAATATTTAACCATATCTAAATTTGCATCAAAAAAAGCATAGTATAAGGGTGTCCAACCATAATCATCTTTAGCATTAACATTAGCACCTTTTGATATCAAATATTTGGCTATATTTAAATATCCTTTATCAACAGCATAATGTAAAGGTGTTTTACCATAATAATCTTTAGCATTAACGTTAGCACCTTCTGATAATAACCTTTTAATTTTGTCTAAATCTCCATTTTTAACAGCTTGAAACAATAATTTGTTTTTAGATTTATTTAATTTTGTAACTTTTTCTCTTGTTAAACTTTTTTTCCTTTTAATATCTATAATTTCACCAGTTATCAAATATTTTAAATGACAATCAATATATAAAGGGAACTTTTTCTTGGGAGTTTCTACAATAATCTCATACACATTTTTAATAGGAGATTTAGATACTTTTAGAACTTTAATATTATTAGACAAAGAAGATAATTTCTTTTTGATTTGTGAAATAGAATTATTATCAATAGGTGCACACTTATTATTCTCAGCCATCACCGGTATATTTATAATGAATAAAGAAAAAAGAAAAAACAATAGTTTTTTAGCAAAAATTGAATTCATTTCTAAACTCCCTATAAATTTATGTATTTCTTAAAATTATTTAAATTTCTTTATACGATATTTTTATTTTTTCCCATAAATTAAATTATAGACCACAAAATTTCTATATACTCTCTTTATATACCCTCTTGTTACTTCGTATGGGAAAAATTCTGCAAACTCTTCTATGGTATAGCCATAAGCATTGTTTTTATCTAAAAATCTTTTTACAGCCTTTTCACCAGCGTTATATGAAGCTATTGCGTAGTATAGTTTTCCATTCCAATAATCTAATAAATAGTTTAGATACCATCTTCCAAACCTTATGTTTATAGATGGTTTAAACATATCATACATATCAAAATCCTTAATTCCAAGATTTTTTGCAACCCATTTGGCAGTGGAAGGGATAAACTGCATTAAGCCAACATCATTTGAATAACCTAATGAGTAAGGATTAAACAAACTTTCTTGTCTTATCACACCATAAACAAGAGACTCAAATTTTTCTTTTAAAAATCTGTTTTCATAAAACCCTGTTCCAAAAGGTTTTGGGTAGCTTCTTACATAAAATTTTTTATTTGTTATATACAATCTTGGAGTTAACTCAGGCATAACAGGATAAAGCTCTTTTAAATTTTTGTAATGTTTGCCTTCTAAATAAGCCCACTTATACATATACTCATTTTGTTTTAGATAATCAATCAATTTTAATTGTGTGTTTAATTTCTTTTTCTCTTCTAATTTGTTTAAATCCAACGCAAGATTTTTTATCATCTGTTTATCTGTTAGATTTAACTTTTCCAATGCTAAGATTTTGTAAAAAGTCACTCTACCTTCGCTATTTTTTATTTTGTTTAAATAAGCTACACTCTCTTTTTCTTTGTTTACTTTTTTAGAAAGTTTATACATCCAGTAGTAATATCTGAATTTGTCAAATATATATCTTTTATTTTTCTTTAAAAAAGAGTAAGCATTTTTATAATCTCCAAACTTGTAATAATATAAAAACTTAAACCATACTTTATCTCCATAAAATTTCGATTTTGGTTTTATAAAAAGCGAGTAATAAAAAAAAGAATAGTAATCATTTTTGAAAAAGGCACGTTTCATGAGATAGTCAGCTAATTTTTCCTTATAACTTTTATCGCTCACATAGGTAAAATATTTTTTTTGTTTTATATAATCTTTTATGTATGTTTTTGAGAGTATATATGCGGCTTTACTATAATATTTGGAGTTTTGGGATATATTTTTAAACTTTTCTTCTGCTTCTTCAAATCTTTTTAATTTTGCCAATATATATACATTAAAATACTTTTTCCTTTCTTCATTTGGCAAATCATATAAAAGCGATAAAGCTGTTTCAAATTTCCTATCATTTATTAATGTTTGGATGGCTTCATATCTGTCCCATTTGTTTAGTTTGTCTTTTATTTTTAAAAAAGTCCGAAAACCGTAAAATCTATCCTGTGTGTATTGTGTAGCTAACTTTTTCTTTATTTTGAAACTTTCTGTTTTTTTATTTTTTTTCTCTAAGATTTCTGATTTTAAAAACAGGTAAAAAGGTATATCTTTTTTATCAAGTTTATTCAGATTTATATTTTTTAAAAAATTTTCTGCCGTCGTTACCTGACCTTTATTCAAATAAAGAGAGGCTAATTTCATATTTATGTATGAGTAAATGGATAAATCTTTAAAATTTTCTAAATTCTTAATTTTAGGTAAATTTTCATCTAAAACTTCTTTTATTGTGATCATATAATAAAAGGCGTAAGGGTATATATTTTGGTCAGGTTTGATCTTTGAAAAATAAATTTCTGCTTTTTCAAATTCCTGATTTTTAAATGCTGCTAAACCTTTTTGAAAAAAATCATTATTATCTGCAAATGTTTGAGAAAATAGAAATACAAATAAAAAGCTAAAAATAATCACTAAATAATTCATCATAATTTTTTAATTTAATTATAACACTACTGTCTAACAAGCTGTGTATCATATTCTACTCTATTTCGTCCGTTCTTTTTAGCTTTATACAGGAGTTCGTCTGCTTCTCTTACAAGCTCTGCTGGAGAGTTGATGCTATCGTTCATCTCGATAACGCCGAAACTTGCAGTTATATTGACAATATTATCATCTATTGGAATTCCTCTATTTTCTATAATTTTTCTTAGTCTTTCCACAACCTTTACTGCATCCTGAAGTTCTATCCCAGGGAAAATAATTCCAAACTCTTCTCCCCCTATTCTTCCAGGAATATCTTTTGCTCGTAAGTATGTTTTTAAAATCTGTGCAATCTCTTTAAGAACTTCATCTCCAAAAGGGTGTCCATAAGTATCATTTATATTTTTAAAATGGTCTATATCAAGCATACAAAAAGAAAATGGATAATTTTTTTCTTTGTAATCTTTAAAAGAATCTTCTAAAGCTCTTTCAAAAGATTTTCTATTAAATAATCCAGTAAGAAAATCTGTGTTTGCCTCCTGTTTAGCACTGTTTAATTCATCTTCAAGCTTTTCTATTCTGTGGGACTGTTTTTCTATTTTTTTCTTAAAATTGTTGTTTTGTTCTTTTAGTTCTTCTAGCTCCTGTAATATCTTTTCTAACATCTGTTTTATGGTTTGGTCATCTATTCCTTTATGAACTTCTTGAAATTTTTGATGATGTTTTATTATTCCTTCCTGATAGTTTTCAACATTGTTTATTACTTCTTCCATTTCATTTTTCAGTGTAGAAATCACTTCTTTTGTTATATTTTGCATATCTTCATTTTCAAATACCTGCTTATCTTCTTCTGAAAAAACGATATGCTTAAAGTTTTCAAAAATGTCATCTTCTGTAAGTTCCTGATGTGTATCTCTAAGATAACAAAACACTCTAAACCATTTTTGATAATTTTGAGGAGAAAGAGGAATATTTTTATTTACTAAAAATTTTAGTTCTTTTTTGGCGATTTCTGTTATTGCTCTTATATCTTCTTTATTTAATTGATGATTTTTTCTTAATTTTTTATATAAACTGCATGTAACTTTCATTTATGAACCTCCACTTAAAGTTATGAACTTTTTATTTTTATAATAACCATTTCGAAAATCTTAGTGAAACCTTTAAGATTCTAAGTTCTGCTAAATATGGTTGGATTTAACTCTTTGAAAAATAATAATTTTATGAAATTTTAAGTATTTTTGTATGAAACCGAATAAATATTCAGTAAATTCAGAGTTGTAAAAGGTTGTAATGCATATGAAGATAAAAAACATATTTTTAAACATATTAATAGTATTAAGTTCTATTGCAGCCCTTTTTATATTTGCCACTGTTCAGTTTTATATCATTGGAATGAAAGAAATATCGTTGCATCATTATATTGTTCCATTTCTGGTAGGAATTATAGTTTCTTTAGTTTTATTAAAACTAAAAAATCTTATGTCTTCCTTAAAAGAAAAGGAAGAACATAACAAAAAACTTGCTGAAAAGTTAAAAAATGAAGTTGACATGAAAACAAAACAGGTTGAAGATACACAGAAACTTGTTATGACTATATTCAATATACAAAAAAATATGGTGGTAATAACAAATGGCGATGATCTTAAAATGGTCAATGAAGCTTTTTTCCAATATTTCCCTCAGTATAAATCTCTTCAAGAATTTAAAAAAGAACATAAATGTATATGTGAATTCTTTAAAGAAAAAGAAGGTTATATATCTCCAGTGGTTGATGGAAAAAACTGGCTTCAATATGTTGAAGAAAATCCGGATAAAATTCATAAAGCTGTTTTAGAAATAAATGGTAAAGAATTTATTATGGAAATAAAACTAACTCCTTTTAATATGGATGGAGAAAAACTTTATGTAATTGTGTTTAATGATATAACTGAATTAGAAAAATTTAATGAGAAGTTATACTATCAAGTTTATTTTGATGAGCTTACAGGACTACCTAATAGAAAAAAATTAATAGAAGATATTCAGAAATATGAAATAAATAGCTTGTGTCTTGTTAACATAGATGATTTTAAGTCTATTAATGATACCTATGGTATTGAGACAGGTGATTTACTTTTAAAAGAAGTTGGTCAAAGACTTAATAAATTTATAAAAGAAAATGGTACTAATAAAATCGTTTATAGACTTCCTGCAGATGAGTTTGCAATTTTAGAATTAAAAAAAGAATCAAAACAGTTTAAAATTACAAAATTTGAAGAATTAGTTTCTGATCTTGTAAAAAAATTAACAAAAGAACCTTATAAAATTCAGGATTATGAGATATATATTTCTGTTTCTATTGGTATTGCTTTAGTAGATTATTCAATAAACAAAAGAAATTTATTACCTGATGCAGATATTGCTTTAAAAACAGCGAAAAGAAAAAGAAAACATTACTACTTCTTTGCTCCTGACTTAAAAACAAAGAAAAATTTTGAGGAAAATATATACTGGACTAAAAAATTAAGAGAAGCAATTCAAGAAAATAGAATCACAACATTTTATCAGCCTATCCTAAACCTAAGAACAATGAAAATAGAAAAATACGAATGTCTTGTTAGAATGATTGATGAACAGGGGAATGTAATTTCACCATACAAATTTTTAGAAATATCAAAAGCTTCAAAACTCTATCCTGAAATAACGAAAAAAGTTTTTATCGATAGTGTAAGAACGTTTAGGGATACAGATAAAAACTTTTCAATAAATATAGATGTGGAAGATATAACTAACAAAGATATACTCTCAATATTTAAACTATATATAAACAAGTACAATATTGGAACAAAAATAACATTTGAATTCCTTGAAAATGAAAGTATTGAGAACTATGAAATTGTAAAAGATTTTATTGAAGAATTTAAAGAATATGGATGTAAATTTGCAATAGATGATTTTGGAAGTGGATACTCAAATTTTGAAAGACTTTTAGAGATGAACATCGATTGTATAAAAATAGATGGTTCTTTTATAAAGAAAATAACCTATGATAAAAGTAGTGAACTGATTGTTAATATTATTAAAGATTTTGCCCATAGTGTTGGAATGAAAACTGTGGCAGAATTTGTGTCAAACGAAGAAATCTATAAAAAAGTAAAAGAAATGGGCTTTGATATGGCTCAGGGATTTTATATAGCAAGACCTCAACCTGTTATAGGTGATTTAAATGAAGAACTGAAAAATGTTGTAAATCTTTAATCAACTTCAATAACAGGATAGTTAGATTTTTCAACTTTATGAAGGCTTTCAACACCGAATTTGTTTTCTTTCAACAGTTTATAAACATTTAAAGCATCTTCTTTTTTTCTAAATCCATACACAAGACCGCAGTATTCATAAATTTCATCTGGAACAGGCAGCATTACATAGTTTTGTATTCCTTTTTCTTTTAACCATTTATCTGCCCTTAGCCCTTCAGCTATCGAAACAAAAGAAATAAGATATTTCGGTTTCTTATTCGGTAAAATTTCCAATAGATATTGCAAAATATGGAGTTTAACGCCTAAAGCTATAAATTTGATCTTCTCTACTAAGCTCTCACCATGAAAACCTTTTCCTCTTTCAATTACTGCTATATATTCGCCGTCTTTTTCTTCAAATGATATCAGTTTATTTCCTGTCTCCAGACACCACATTCTTATATCCTGTTTAAAGGCTTTATCATCTGCCACGACTTTTATTTTTTCACCTACTGGAATCTCTTTTAGCTCTTTAGAAACAATGGCAAGTGGTGTCGGACAGTAAAAACCTTTTGCGTCTATCTCTTTTTTTACTTGCATATTAACCTTCCTAATGGTTCTCCACCTAAAAGGTGCCAGTGAATGTGTGGGACTTCCTGTCCAGAATCTTTCCCAGTATTTACAATGAGTCTGAATCCTGTTTCTGCAATACCTTTAATCTTCGCGATCTCATTTGCTTTTAAAATCAGATGTCCGATTAATGGCTTGTGTCTTCCTTCAAGATATAGATTGTTAGGAATATGTTCCTTTGGAACAATAAGTGTGTGGACTTTTGCCTGAGGGGCGATATCATCAAATGCTATAATGAGTTCATCTTCATAAACAATATTTGCAGGAATTTCTTTATTTATAATTTTACAAAAAATACAATCTGACATTCTTATCCTCCTGATTAAAAAGGTTTAATAAAATTATACTCTAATGGAATTTTGATACAACAATTTATAATACAGGTTGTTCTTTAGGCTGCGAAGCGTACTTTTTTAAAAGCTGATAAAGTTTGTCAATATTCCATCCTTTTTGTGTTGAAATAATTATTGACTCTTTATCTCTGCTGAACATTGTTTCATCACTATCTTCTAAAAACTCTTCAGATGGAATTACCTTATCAATTTTATTCATAACCAAAACCGTCGGTTTATGGTGAAGGTTTAATTTTTCTAATATCTCATTTACATACTCAACCTTTTTTGTCCAGTTTTCATCAGAAATGTCTATAACGTGTAAAATCAAATCTGCTTCTTCTAACTCTTCCAATGTTGCCATAAATGCATCTAACAGTTCTTTAGGCAGATCTTTTACAAATCCAACTGTATCCGTTATTAAAACCTTTTTGCCAATGTCAGAAAAGTTTATAAATGATGTTTTTGTATCAAGAGTGGCAAACAGTTGGTCAGAGATAAAAGCATCTCTTTTTGTCAGTCTATTTAGCAATGTTGATTTTCCTGCATTTGTATATCCGACAAGGGATACTTTGAAAATGTCTGGATTTTTGTTTCTTGAAGTTCTTTGCTGTTTTCTCTGTTTTTTTATTTTATCAAGCTCTTTTTTTATTTTTGAAATTCTGTTTTTTATGGTTCTTATTTTAATTTCACCGATTTTTTCACCTGCACCTTTTGTCTGCATACCACCACCGATTCTTGAAAGGGCTTTACCTTTCTGTCCATAAACACGTGGAAGTTCATGCTCTAATGTTGCAAGTTCTACCTGAAGTTTTGCCTGTTTTGTTCTGGCTCTTTTTGAAAATATTGATAAGATGAGATCTGTTCTGTCTAAAACATCTATACCTAAAATTTTCTCAAGGTTTGAGATCTGGACAGGTGTAAGCTCTGTGTCAAAAATAACAGTATCGGCTTTAATTCCTTCAGAAATTTCTTTAAGTTCCTGAACCTTTCCTTTCCCTAAAAATGTTGAAGGTTCAGGAATATCTTTTCTTTGTGTTAATTTCCCTAAAATCTTTCCGTTTACTGCTTCAACCAAGCCTTCTAACTCAGTTAAAGAGTATTTAACATCCTTATTCTTGTCTTTTTTGGTTTTTACACTAACTAATATACATCTCATACGCAGAAATATATTCTTATATTAACTTTCTGCAACTATGGTGCTTATAGCATGTTTGTAAATGAGCTGTTTTTGACCGTCAACGTTTAAAAGAATTGTAAATTGATCAGCAGCTTCTATTTTCCCTGTGATTCTTGTTCCTCTGGTTAGATAAACAGTAATCTCTTTCTGTTCTTCTTTAAATTCTTCAAGTAATTCATCCTGTATTGACATTAAAAGCTACCTCCTTTGTAGTTGTAATCTTTCTATAATTGTATCTAAAATTTTATTATTTGTATAGTCAGATAAAGTAATATGATCAAACTCAAGTTTATTTCTAAACGTTCTTATTTGGCGTTTTGCGAAAACTTTTGTGTTTTTGATGATCGATTCCTTTGCTTCTTCTAAACTTATTTCACCTTTTAAATATGGTATTACTTCTTTATATCCGATGGCTTGCTTTGCCGTAAGTGAATTTTCATATCCCATTTCCATCAGATTTTTAACCTCCTCAATGAGCCCTTTTTGGAACATTTTTTCAACTCTTTCTTCTATCCTTTTCATTATCTGTTCTCTATCTCTTTGGAGGATAAAACCAACAAAATCATACCTTTTTTCTTTGAAACTGTGTTCTTTCTGAAAAGAAGAAAATGGTTTTCCTGTTTCATAAAAAACTTCAAGGGCTCTAACTATTCTCCTTTTATCGTTCTGGTGAATCTTTTGTGCATATTCTTTATCGACTTCCTTGAGTTTTTTGTAAAGTTTTTTATTATTTTCTTTGTATAATTCTTCTCTTATCTCTGGATTTCCTTTAGGTGCTTCAGAAAGTCCATAAAGTAGAGCCTGAATATATAGCCATGTCCCACCTGCTACGATAGGTATTTTTCCCTTTTCCTGTATCTCTGATATTGACCTGTCAGCTTCTTTTAAAAAGTCTTTCACTGAAAAATTGTAAGAAGGTTCTACCACATCAATGACATAATGTCTTATCCCTTCCTGCTCCTGTTGTGTAGGCTTTGCAGTGCCTATGTCCATATATTTATATACCATCATTGAATCGGCACTTACAATTTCACCATCTATTTTTTTAGCAAGTTGTATTGCTAAATCTGTCTTTCCTGTGGCAGTTGCTCCTGCAATAACTACGATTTTATTTTCCATGTGGTTAATATAACTTTTTATGTTTTTTGTTCAACCTTTGGTTTTAAGAAAGGTATAGCATATTCTATATCTAAAAGGTTTATGATCAGATTAAAGCTTGAATATGTCTTTCCTGTTTCTTTGTTGAAATCTTCAATATACTTGAATTTAAGTTTCCAGCATTTTTTATCAAATGTAAATGTGAGTCTTGTTTGTTGCAGATATCCATCTTTGATGTTGTTTAACAACATTCCATCTATCTGAAACTGACCGAATCTCAATAAAAAGTTTTGTGATAACTGGTTTAGCCTGTCTTCTTCTGTTTCACCTTTGTCATAAGAATGGCTAAATCCGTACTCAAACCATTTTTTTATAGGAAAGTAAAAAGAGGTAATAGAACGTATTAGTTCTTGTTTTCCTATGTTGTAATAAAGGTTATTTTCTCCGTGATATTTTCCTATTTGAAAATAAAAACTGTTAAAAATCGGTTTAAAATTACCTTCATACAGTTTTTCTGAAATTTTATACTGACCTAAAAATGTATAACCTGTGGAAATAGACCATCTGAAGAAGTTATCTCCTTCAAATGTGAGAATGTTATGAAGAGTAATATCTATATCTTTTGTTGAATCAATTCTGTCTTCTTTGTCAAAAATAGGATACTTTTCCTGACTTACTTCTGATATATAACTGAATTTAACTTCTGGGATTATATTATGGATAAAATTTTTATATGGTTTGATTGTGACTGTTTTAAAAACATCTTCCACCTGAATTAGATTTCTTACTCCACTTTTTTTATCCGAATCTTTTAAATTCGCATAAATTGTGCTTCGGGGAGCTATTGTAAACCTGTTGCTGTATCTCCAGAAATAAAAATAGTTCATCAGTCTCAATCTGTTGTCGCTTCGAAATCCTCTTTCACCTTTTTCTCTGTAAAAGTTTGTGTTTACAGAAAGAAAATCAACATAAAAAGGTAAATACTTTATTTTTCTTTCTTTCAGATAAACCCTGAGTTCTGGTAATCTCTGAAGAGTTTCTTCATTGGTAGGTTTTGTTAGATCGTATAGATAATCAAAATTAAGCTCAAAATTAAACCAGTCGTTATAATGAACTGCTAAGAGTTGGGATTTTGTATAGGATAGGTATCTAAGATTACTGCTGTTGTAATAATCTTCAAAGAAATACGGATCACTTGGAATATCCATTTTAAAATAAAGTTTTGATCTGCTTCCAAAATCAAATGTTGAATCTGCATTGATTCTCCATCTGTTTGTAAGATGGTTAGTATCTCTTTTTTCCCATACATCCTGCAAAGCATCTTCATCTTCTTTGAAATAAAAAATATCTCCTATGAAAATATTTTTTTTGTTAAATCTATTCCTGTATTCAATATCAAACCCTTGACCTTGTCTGTTTCTGTAATCATATGTAAATGTAAGATCGGAATTCCTATTAATTACATAAAAAATTGGAATTTTTAACATAAAATCATTAAAAGTATCCTGTCCGAGAGTTGGAATTAAGAGTCCAGTTTTCCTTTCAGATGTAGGATACAAAAAGTAAGGAGTATAAATGACAGGAATATGGAAAAAACGAAAACTGAGATTATACGCTCTTAAATAATCATTTCTTTTTAAAGAGATTTTTGAAGCTTTTATATACCAGTCCCTTTGTTCAAAAGGACATAAAGAAAATTCTCCATCTTTTATGATGAATTCTTCATCTTCTTTTTTTAATTTTTTAGCTTTAATGTAATATTTTCTGTCTATAATGGCAGAGACTTCTTTAAGTTGACCTTCATCGTGGGCTAAATCCCACCAACCAGAATAACCTTTGATGATAGAAGATTCTGTATTTAAGACAAAATAATTTTTGAATATTAATCTTTTAGATCTTGGATCAAATATTGCCTCTCCTGTCCTAAAATATGTGTCATCAAAAGAAATGAGAACATCGCCCCGTAAATGTAGAGTTCCGTCACTTTCTTTTTCCAGAACATCTGCTTCTAAAATAATTTCACCAAAGGATAAGGCTGTATATATAAAGACAGTTATAAGAATGGATATATATCTCAGTTTCAAATTTTTTCTCCAGCGAAAATTCGGTCTGCATATATTATAAAATAGTTATTACATTTATTCGTCTTTCAAAAACATAAATAAAGAGGTAAAAATTGGATAAACCAAGAGAATGGCTGAGAGAAAAAAGTATAGCCAAAAAGATTTTAAAAAATTCTGATGTGGTGTTGGAAGTCATTGATGCAAGAATTCCATTTGATACAAGAAATAAGGTGGTTGAACAACTTGCAAAGGATTGGAATAAAAATCTGATAATAATAATGAACAAAGCAGATTTAGTTCCTAAAGATTTTCTCCAGAAGGTAAAAAAAGAGATCGAAAAAGAGTATCCAGTGGTTGTTTTTTCTGCACATAAAAACATAGGTGTAAAAGAGCTTATGAATATTTTAAAAAATCTTGCATCTAAAAAAGGACTGATAAAAGTCGGTGTTTTGGGCTATCCAAATGTTGGAAAGTCTTCGGTGATTAATGCACTTAAAAAGAAAAAAGTTGCAACAACCTCACCAAAACCTGGTATGACACGGGGAGAAAAACTCATAAAATTAGCCAATAATATATTTTTAATGGATACTCCAGGAATAATAACCCTTGAATTTCAGGAAGATCTAGCAGTAAAAGGTTCTTGGATTCCTGAAAAATTAGAACAGCCTGTTGAAATAGCAATGAAGCTTTTAGAAAAAATAATAAAAAACACACCAGAAGCGATAAAACAGGCTTATGGTGTTGAACCATCTGAAGATGTTCTTCAGACATTA
>JALVEZ010000067.1 GCA_027030405.1 Hydrogenothermaceae bacterium
AACTCTGACAGGTATGTAATATTTTTTTATCAGTTCGATAACTCTTTTATCTCTATAGGTGGTATTTTCCATCACATTACACCAGTGGCACCACTTGGCGTAAATATCCAAAAGAATAAGTTTATTTTGTTGTTTTGCTAATTTCAGTCCTTCTTCAAAAGAATACCATTGAATCTCATCTGTTTCGGTTTTTTTTGTCTGGGAGCAGGATATACCTACTATCAAGAAAACGGTTAATAGCAAAACAACTTTTTTCATTACATACCTCTTAATTATGAATTGTATAGATAGTATAAGGAGAAATTATATTTGAGGTATTAAATTTGTCATATAGTTAGATATTTTTAGAATCTGGAAACAGATTTATGTATCTGAAAACAACTTTTCTGACTTTTCTTGAGTAATTTCTTGATATTCTGGCAGGTGAATGATACAGGGATATGTATTCCGTAATGTTTTTAGGAAATCTTCTATGTTGGAGGATGTATATACTTACGTTGTACAGCCATATTCTAAGTGCAATTTCAGCAGACTGTTTTGGTCTGTGTGTTATTGACCATATTGTAGTATCAATGTTGAAATACTTTTTTATTTTTCTTGGAGACCAGTGTCTTATGTTTATCTGGAAATATCCTCTATCATTTCTGTCTATTTTTCCGTATTTATATTTGAATTTGCTTTCTTGATATGCAATGGCCAGTAAAGCTGGCTTAAAATTCTTTTTTAAATATCTGTATATTTGCTTATCTTTTAGCACTATACATGTTTGAGGATTATTACTGCATACATCTTCAACTGCTTTATCAAAAGACAACTGATTTAGTATATTTATAAAAAATTTCTCTTTTGCTTCAACCGTTCCAACTACAATGTTTACAAGCATAATAACAACAGCAATAATTCGCACCATAACCTCCACCTCTAATATGGTTTATTTAGTTAAATAGTTTATTAGAATATTCTAATAAATGTATGATTTATAACATAGTTGATAAATTTCTTTTGAAAATGGAATAATTTTAGGTGGTTAAAATTAAGCAAAAATAGGATTTTTATGGATAAGAAAAATTTAAGTGGTAACCTTACCGAAGAAAAAATTGGTTGGCTTATAGATTATAGAAGGGCAGTAATTCTTGATCTTTACGTTATGTATTGGGATATTTCTGTGATTAGAGAAGGATTAAAAGAATACGCCATCAATAAAGAAGTTCAAAAAATAGATAAATATTTGCTGGAAAATCTAAAAGAAATTCTTAAGGTTAATCCTGATATTCAGGACGATGACACTCAACCTCTTGAAAAATGGTGGTGGCATTTGCATAAAATAGCTAAAGGAAAATACCCAAAAGATAAATTTCCTGATTATTTAAAAGAGCATTATAAAAACAGATAATGGATTTTCAAAATTTATCGAAAGATTTTAAAATGGCGGAGGGAGAGGGATTCGAACCCCCGGAGGGCTGTTAACCCTCAAGTGATTTCAAATCACCCGCCTTCGTCCACTCGGCCATCCCTCCGAAATGGAATATATATTATAATTTAAAATAATTAAAAATCAAGGAGTAAGTGATGGAAGATTTTATTATTGATATTTTTTATGAAAGTGCAAATACCAAAAAAGACTTTGTAGAAGAATATGCAGAAGACATTATCAACTTTGGAATACTTTTAGGAAAAAGATTAAAACTCGGAAATAAAGTTATGATTTGTGGAAATGGAGGAAGTGCAGCAGACGCTCAACATTTTGCTGCTGAAATAGTAGGAAGATTCGAAGCAGAAAGAAAAGCATATCCTGCAATAGCATTAACAACAGATACTTCTGCATTAACGGCAATAGGAAATGATTATGGATTTGACAAAGTCTTTTCAAGACAGGTTGAAGGTTTAGGGCAAAAAGGTGATATCCTCATCGGAATTTCAACAAGTGGAAACTCCCAAAATGTAATAGAAGCAGTTAATGTTGCTAAAGATATGGGAATCTTTACAGTTGGGTTTTTAGGAAAAGATGGAGGAAAGCTTAAAGATATAGTAGATAAAGCATTTATTGTGAGACATCAAAAAACAGCTCGAATTCAGGAAACACATCTAACACTTGAACACGCTTTATGCAAAGTTATAGACATGTATCTTACTGGACAGATTGCAGAAGAATAGGAGAATTATATGCAAATCAAACCACCTTTATCTGTTGTAGTTGTGACCAAAAATGAGGAAACAGTAATTGGTAGATGTCTGGATAGTGTAAAAGAAATTGCAGATGAAATCATTGTAATAGACAGTGGTTCTACAGATAAAACAGTAGAAATAGCTAAAAACAAAGGTGCAACTGTTATAAGTAGAGAATGGCCTGGCTACCCAAAACAAGTCCAATTTGGAATTAATCAAGCAAGCAATGAATTTGTTTTAGTATTGGATGCTGATGAAGAAGTTTCTGAGAAGCTAAAAAATTCTATAAAAACCGAACTGGAAAATCCAAAATTTGATTGTTATCAAATACCCCGAAAAACATATTATATGGGCAAATTTTTAGAGCATATCTGGTATCCAGAATGGAGAACTAGACTATTTAAAAAAAACAAGGTCAAATATGAAGGTTTTTTACATGAAACAGTAAACTGTTATGGAAATGTAGGTAAACTCGAAGGAGATTTATATCATTACTCTTTTAAAAACATTAAACATCAATTTTCAAAGGCTATTGATTACGGAGAAATTTCCGCAAAAGAGTTATATAAAAGAGGTAAAAATCCAACAATTAAGCATTTAATAATAAATCCTATGTGGAGTTTTATAAAAGCATTTTTTGTACAAAAAGGATTCTTAGATGGGAAAAGAGGATTTTTAGCAAGCGTTTATATGTCTTTTTCTACATTTATGAAATATGCATTTCTATATGAATTAAAACTAAAAGATAAGTATGGCAAAAATTTATGGAAAAGATAAAGATTTTCTTCTATACGAATCATATTGATAGAAGTAGTGGGGGCTCTACTTATTCCATTTTAACAACTATGAAAAAATTAGAGGAAAAAGGATACAAGGTAGGAATTATAGTAAATAAAAGAAGAAAAGAAGAGTTAGAAGTAGATTATCCTATCATTTCAATAGATGCAAATTTAGGAGATATAAACAGACATATAAAATTAAGAGAAATACTAAATAAAGAAAATCCAGATATTGTTTTTAGTAATATGTTAACTCAAAATATTACACTGTCTCTTGCTAAAGGATTTAGAAAAAAGAAAGTAAAAGCAAAATGTATAGGCATTGTTCGAGGTGCAAGTAATTATATACAAAATAAAAGTTGGTGGAAATTTCCTTATAGAATTTGGATGAAAAAGGTTTTTGAAAATTTAGACTGTGTGATAGCGATTTCAGAATATGTAAAAAAAGATTTGATAAGAGCATTTTTTCTAAGAGAAGAAAAGATTAAAGTTATTTACAACCCTTTTGATTTAAAAATAATAAAACAAAAAGCAGAAGAACCTTTGCCTGAAAACTATAGAGATATATTCGAAAAATATAAAATATTAATAAATGTAGGAAGATTGTCCCCACAAAAAAGGCAAGATCTACTGATAGAAACATTTGATATTCTACGTAAAAAATATCCTGATTTTAAACTTGTTCTTATTGGAGGAAGTGGTGTAGAAAAAGATGATAAATATGAAAAATTTTTAAGAAAATTGGTGAAAGATAAAGATTTAGAAAAAGATGTATTGTTTTTAGGACATCAAATGAATCCGTATAAATTTATTAAACATTCTCATCTTTTTGTTCTGACTTCTGAATACGAAGGATTGGCAAGAGTTATTATCGAAAGTCTTGCAGTAAAAACTCCTGTTGTAGCATTTAACAGTGAGTATGCGAATCATACAGAGATATTTGGAAAAAATAGTGAAAATTTAGTTCCATTTCCAGATATTAAAAAGCTTGCTGAAAAAATTGAAGAAATACTTAATAATCCTCAAAAATACGAAAAATTAAAAAAAGAAGCTCCAAAAATAGCCGAAAGATTTTCAGCTGAAAAATCTGCAGATGAATATGATAAATTTATAAAAAATATATTGTATAAAAATAAATGTTAGTTATCTTTTTGAGCCACAGACGTAACTTACACCTTCTTTTGTTTCGGCCCAATGCTCGGTTCCTGCTGGAATTTCCATTTTATCTCCTGGATGGAGTTCTATAACCGTATTATCATAGCCAATTTTGACAGAACCTTTATATACCCATCTAACTTCATCAAAACTATGTGTATGCCAATCATAATGGGTATCAGGATAATCTGACCATGTGTATATATTAGAATATCCCTCTTT
>JALVEZ010000068.1 GCA_027030405.1 Hydrogenothermaceae bacterium
TCAGGCTCAAGGATTTAATATAAATGGGAAAGGGAGGGATAACGTAAACTGGATAGATAAGTTCGCACAGGCTATTGCTAATGCAGTTATAGATGAAATACAGCAAAATGCTGAAACTTCGGTAGAGAAAGAAAAGATTTTGTAAGGAGAATAAGCTATGTTTACAATAATACCTACAGATGAATTAATTGCAAAATTAAGAGAAGATTACTATAAGCTTACTGGCAAGTGGGTTAATCCTTCAGATGTAGAAAGCTTTATTATAGACCTTGTAGCCTACAACCAAACCCAGCTTGAAGGAAAGATTAACTATTACAGAAAACAAAACTTTTTAAGACATGCATCTGGAGAGGCTTTAGATTTACTTGGAGAATGGCTTGGTGTTGTTAGACTTCCACCACAGCCAGCAAAAACTACTGTTAGGTTTACCTTTGAAGTTCCTCATCCTCAAATAGTGATTGATGAAAATGTTAAATTAGTTGCAAAAGACGGAAAAACTATTTTCAAACCATCTGAAACCGTTATAGTTCCTGCAGACGTTCAAACTTTTGATATAGTTTACAAATGTGAAACATCTGGCATAGATGGTAATGGATTTGTAGCTGGAGAGATAAACCAGCTTGTAAGCCCTGTTTCTTATGTGAAGAAGGCAGAAAATATAACAGTATACAGTATCTACTGGAGGAGCTGAGGCAGAAGATGACGAGCATTTAAGGGAGAGAATAAGACTTGCACCCTGGAGATTTAACACTGCAGGAAGCAGAAAAGGTTATATATTCTGGGCTATGACAGCTGACAGTTCTATTATTGATGTAAATGCTTATTCAGATCCCACAACACTAGGAGAAGTTTTTGTTATTGTTTTAACAAAAAATTTACCTGTTCCACAGACGGTTGTAGATAAAGTTAGTCAAATACTATCAGCTGAAGATGTTAGACCTTTAACGGATTTAGTCCATGTTAATGCTGTGACAGAGGTTCCTTATGATGTAGAAGTAGAACTTACATTACTCCCAGATTACGTTACTATGGCAAGTCAAATTCTGCAAGAAGCAAACAAAAGAGTAGAAGAATTTATTACTGAAACCAAAAGTAAAATAGGAAAGCCTATAAATCCTGATATTCTTATTTACAAGCTAATGGACATAAAAGGAGTGTTTAAGGTTGATGTAATAAGTCCTGTTTATACAGATATTCAAAAAGATGAGGTGGGAGTGGGGAGAGTGGTGGGGGTTAGAATTGTATAATTTTGCTTACGCAGCTAATAATTCTAAATTTTTAGGTTCGTATCGTTCAGACCATAAAATATAGTATGCATTTTTTTGTTCTAAAGCTGTTAAATATTCTTCAGGAATTTTTTTATTGGTATCATTAAAAATCATAATAGCGTCTAATGCTTTCTTTTTTTCTCTTATTTCTTTAACATCTTCCCATGCAAATAAAAAAGTTGCTATGGTGTTTTTATTTGGATTATTTGTAGCTTTTATAATTTTTTCAGTATTTTTTGAAAAAACTAAAAAATCTATATTGAATTCAAGACCACTTTTACCTCTAAGTAATATATCTTCTGTAAATGGAATATCTTCTTCTTCTAAAAAGTTTTTTACATCTTCCTTAAAAATGGAAGCTACATTTTCTTTAGTTAATAAAAACATATCGCTAATTTGCAAAATAGCCTGTATAAGTTGATGTTTTTTCTTTACAAAGTCTTTTTCTGTTGCTTTTACAAATAATGATTTTCCATCGGTTAATATTCCATAAGTCATTATTATATTTTCAAAAATTTGTTTTCTCCTTTTGGATTTATTTATATTTACCCCTACAAACTCTAAGTTAGATAAAGTTTCTCCTCCATCGGATATTATAATTTCGTTTCCAGATATTTTTATATACAAATCAATTAAATCACCCATAAAGTTTTCAAAAGGGGTTCCTGTAATAACCCATTCTGATTCTTCTAACTCTAAAACATCTACCTTATTAAAAAGCCATTGATAATATTCTTTAACAAGTCCTTTTACTTTTTCTTTCATTAGCGTTTACTCAAATAAACTTCCATTTACCTTAAAATAATCTGAAAAGTTTAGAATATTAATGATATATGCGAATTCTTCTGTTGCCAAGAGAAAATCCTTAAAAGAAGTTATAAAACGCAAAGAAAATCTTTTTCCATCTAACTCAAAATAATCTAAAGGAACTGCCCATTTCAAATCAGAAAGACCGCTAGATTCTACATATATATGAACATGAGGTTCATCTCTATTGAAGTCTTTTCCAGCGAATTGAGCAATCCAATCAGGAATTTTATTATTAGCTCTTTCAGGATTTTTATGTCTACCTCCGTAATCGAGTCTAATTAAAGGCATTTTATCTATTCTGTGATTATGTGAAGTTTTTAGTGTTTTAGAATTTGTAGACAAAACTATTTTGAAACCTTGAGAACCAACATATATATAAGGAAAAATTTATTATGTTCATTTATATTGCTTTTTAATTCTACTTTCCAGTTGCGTTTTAAACTTGATAAATTTAAAGGTGAAAGTAATATTTTTTCTTCTTTTATTAGCTCTATAGCTTCCTCATGTGTAAACATAATAAAACCTCAATGCTTATCTAAAATTAAAGTAATCTCTTTCTTCTTTTTTCTATCCAATATCTATAATTCCTACTCTTCTAAATATAGCAATAGGAACTATTTTTATGCTATCTGGAGGAAATACCATTGAAGACATAGCTGGAAGGAGTTCTTTTAATGCACCATAAAGATGTGTTTCTGGTAGTTCCTCTTCTGTTGTATTTTCTTCTATACCTATTACTAACACATCTTTAAGCCATTTTCCACCGTGTTTTAGATAGAATGAAGATATTGGTTCAGATAGGAATTCTTCTTTTATAGTTCCTACCACATTTGTTTCTTTAGTTTTTAATAAAAATGCAGGTAAAAAAGGCATAACTTTAAGCAGTTTATTTATAACTTCTAATATTTTTTTAAATTCCTGCTTCTCTTTTTTACTTAAATTTGAGTCAACGAGCATAGGGAACTTACCAGCTATAGAAATCGTTTCTAACATTATTTTCAAAAGGTGATTATCCATAAAAATCATAGAGCCTTCATAAATTCTTATTGGTGTTTTCCCTGTTTCTGCTAATTCTAAAAATTTGGCAATAACATCTCTAACTTTAACATCATGAGGGTTTATTATTTCTTTTTTTGCTTCCTCTACTTGATTAATTGATTCAGCTTTTGCATCAACTATTTGAGGTATTCCTCCCGATATTCCAGAACCTTTTTTCTGGATATCTGATATTTCTTTTTCTATACTCAGCAAATCTCCACCAAAGATTTGAGCATAAAAAGAAGCTATTCTTTCTCTATCTATGTATAAAAAATCAGATAATAAAGCCTTTTGTTCTTTTTGCTCCACTGTCTAACTCCTTGCGGATTTTCTTTTTTCTCTCTTCAAATTCTTCAAACTCTTTCCTTATTTGTTTTGCTACTTTAGCTGTGAACTTTAAGGCTTCTATAAGTTCTTTTTCTATTTCTTTAGGAGGTAAGGTTTTCATATCTATCACCACCTTTTAAAATATTCTTCATATTTTAACTTAATATTAGTTTATATTTTTTCAAATCTGTAGTGGTATATAGGCTATAAATCTGCCGATTATATTAACTCTGTCTAAATCCTCTTTTTCTACTACTATCGGTTCGTAGTCTGGATTGTCGCTTTTTAGCAGCAGTCTGTTTTTCAAAGGATCTCGGATTATCCGCTTTATGAATACTTCGTTATCAATACGGATAACATATATACCACCGTCATATATAATACCTTCTTTTTCGTAAAGTTTTATTATTGCCATTACTCCAGATGGAATGGTAGGTTCCATTGAGTTTCCGATTACTGGAACTAACTCTAATCCGTTAGGTGAAGTTAGCTTTAAAAACTTTTTGGCAAATTCGTATGAAAACTTAACATAAACTTTTCTTTCTTCCCCTGGCTCTACGTCAAACCCAGCAGATACCTGTACACCTGGATAAAGGGGAACTACTATTTCCTCTTCTTCCTCAACAGCTGGCAAAAACATTTCCCCTTTACCTTCTCGGAGCCATTCGGGGTTAACGTTGAATTTTTGCTCTATGATTTTTAAGGTTCTGGTAGAAGGGTTTATTCTTCCTTTTAACCAATCACTTACAGTGGAAGGTTTAACACCTACTTCTCTTCCAAATTCAGCTTGAGATATAGATAACTTATTTATAAGTTCTTTTAACCTTTCGTTAATGCTTGTTTCCAAAGCAATCATTTTACCATT